>JBGPEF010000247.1:0-7987 GCA_041482675.1 Tepidisphaeraceae bacterium
CAACACCCTTCAATTCCCTTTCCACCTCCACCTCCATCAACGCCCCTCTCCTCCTCACCGCCAACGGCTCCGATGCTCCCGCCATCGGTGTCGCCTCCAACGCCACCCCCAAATTCAATTTCACCGCCCCTACCTTCCCCTCACCCGGTGGATCTGACACCAGCGAATCATCAACGACATCCACCCGCCCCGGCGCTCAATCCGGCACCGACGTCGCCTCCATCCCAAAGCCTATCTATCCCAAAGAATCCCGCCGCCGCGGCGAGCAGGGCACCGTCATCCTCGAAGTCGAAATCAAACCCGACGGCTCCATCGGCGAAATCAAAATCGTCCAGCACCCCGGCCACCAACGCCTCGTCACCGCCGCCATCGAAGCCATCAAAAAAGCCCGCATCGACCCCGCCACCGAAAACGGCCAACCCATCGCCTCCACCGTCCGCGTGCCATTCAATTTCGTTCTGCGATAATTCCCTGCATGATCCTCCGCTCCTTTCTGCTCCTGAGCCTCTGCTGCGCTCCTGCCTTCGCCGCCGACACGAAATACTTCAAAATCCAAATCCTCGACGACCAAACCAACCGCGGCGTCCCTCTCGTCGAGCTCACCACCACCGCCGACGTCACCTACATCACCGACTCCAACGGCCTCATCGCCCTCCACGACCCCGCCCTCATCAACCAGAAAGTTTTCTTCCACATCAAAAGCCACGGCTACGAATATCCCAAAGATGGCTTCGGCTTCCGCGGCGCACGCCTCGACATCACCGAAGGCGGCTCCGCCACCCTAAAAATCAAGAGGACAAACATCGCCGAGCGCCTCTATCGCATCACCGGCGAAGGCATCTACCGTGACTCCATACTCCTGGGCGAAAAAGTGCCCATCAAGCAACCCCTCCTCAACGCCCAGGTCACCGGCCAGGACTCCGTCATGGCCATCCCCTATCGCAACAAAATCTACTGGTTCTACGGCGACACCAACCGCCCCTCCTATCCCCTGGGCCAATTCGCTACATCCGGCGCAACCTCAGAACTTCCAACCAACGGCGGCCTCGACCCCAGTCTCGGCATCGACCTCACCTACTTCACGGATAATCCGGGTGAAAAAGGCTTTTCCCGCCCCATGATCGCCATCGACGCCCCCGGCGTGAAATGGCTCACCGGCATCATGACCGTCCCCGACGAAACCGGCCGCCCTCGCCTCGTCGCCCGCTACGACCACCGCAAAGGCCTCGCCGAGCGCATCGAACACGGCCTGCTCCTCTACAACGACGAAAAGGAAATCTTCGAAAAAGCCCTCGCCTTCAAGGCCGACGCTCCCCTCTTCCCCGATGCCATCCCCTTCCGCGTAAAAATCCAAAACAACACTTACTACTACTTCCCCGGCCCCTACACACTCCCCCTCGCCCGCGTCAAAGCCACCCTCAAAACCGTCCTCGACCCCGACGCCTACGAAGGCTTCGCCGACGGCTCCTGGAAACCCGCCACCAATCCCACCCCCATCAACACTTTCATCGACTTCGAAACCGGCAAACGCTTCGAAGGCGGCCCCTTCTCCGCCGTCCTCGGCTCCGTCCAATGGAACCCCTACCGCAATCGCTGCATCATGATCGCCCAAAAAGGAATGGACCAAACCTATTACTTCGAAGCCGACACCCCCATCGGCCCCTGGGTCTACGGCCGCCGCATCGTGAAATACGACCACTACACCATGTACAACGTCGCCCTCCACCCCTTTTTCAACCAGGAAAACGGCCGCCTCATCTACTTCGAAGGCACCTACACAAAAGAATTCTCCGACGCCCCCATCGCCACCCCGCGCTACAACTACAACCAGCTCATGTATCGCCTCGACCTCTCCGATCCCCGTCTCATCCTCCCCGTTCCCGTCTACAAAATAAAAGACCGCTACCTCCTGCGCGACGCAATCGAAAAACAAAATCTCTGGGACAAAATCGACTCCATCCCCTTCTTCGCTTGCGACCGCCCCCGCGACGGCCTCATCCCCGTTTATGCAGGGGCCGCTGTAGGCGCGGCTTTAGCCGCCGCTCCTCAAACCAACGCCAAACCTCTCTTCTTCGCTCTCCCCAAAAACACCCCCGATTCCCCCAATCTCATCAATCTCCCCGCGGAAAATCCATTCGCCCGCGCCTGGCGCAATCCCCAATCCGTCCTGATTCTCGACACTCCCGCCCGCCCGCCACAGCCCTGATTTCCAACATTTTTCTACCATTCCCCGAATCGTCCGATAAACTTATCCCCGCGAGCTCGACATCAACTCCATCGATTCGGCAGCACCTCGCTCGCCTTTGCTGAGCTTCGACATGAAACGGATTTTCCGCGATTTCCTCTCGCGCATGGCCACGGCCGGCCTCTTTATCCTCCTCGGCGTTTGTGTCTGCTGGCGCGCCCTCAGCTATTCCAACCCCCTCGACCCCACCATGATCGCCCCTCTCCTCTGCGTCTTCCTCGGCATTCTGCTGGCCATGACCGGCGTCACCCTCGCCCTCCGCGGCGGCGACTTCGAGCCCGATCGATCCTATTCCAAACAACCTCCCGCGCATCAGAATTGATTCACCCCAGAATTGATTCACCCCGCCGACAATTGTATAGTTCCCCCGCAATGCAACGCTTCGCCGGCAACACGACGCCCACCACGACGGTCACAATCGCCGGGTGGTAATGTCGTCGCTAAAATAAATGCAGACGACCCGCCCGGTGCAAAACCGGGCGTTTTCGTTTACTGCTATGCCGCAGACAGGAAACGACTGGGTGGCATGCGCAGTTTTGTAGGTCCGGCTGTGCCGGACAATCTTTGAGGAACCAGCAATGCCCGCAATCAAACTCCCCGACGGCACCATCCGCCAGGCCCCCGACGGCTCAACCATCCTCTCCGTCGCCCAATCCATCGGCCCGCGCCTCGCCCAGGCCGCCCTCGTCGGCAAACTCGATGGCAAACTCGTCGATCTCACCGCCAAAATCCCCGACGGCCAGCACGATCTCCAGATCATCACCGACCGCGACCCCGACGGCCTCCTCGTCATGCGCCATTCCACCGCCCACGTCCTCGCCCAGGCCCTGCGCCACCTTTACGGCCGCGAAGTCCAGTACACCATCGGCCCCGTCATCGAAAACGGCTTCTTCTACGACTTCAAACTCCCCGACGCCTTCTCCGTCGATGAGTTGCCAAAAGTCGAAGCTGAAATGCAAAAAATCATCAACGCCGACCTCCCCTTCTCCCGCGAAGATGTCCCCCCAAATCGCGCGCGAGCAGAGCTCCACAAAGAAAACCAAACCTTCAAAGACGAAATCATCAGCGAGCTCGAACAGCAGGGCGAAAAATCCGTCTCCCTCTACAAACAGGGCGACTTCCTCGACCTCTGCCGCGGCCCCCACATCCCCGCGACCGGCCGCATAAAGGCCTTTAAACTGCAAAGCGTCGCCGGCGCCTATTGGCGCGGCGATTCCTCCCGCGAGCAGCTCACCCGCATCTACGGCACTGCCTTCTTCGATAAAAAACAGCTCGAAGAGCACCTGAAGAACATCGAAGAAGCCAAAAAACGCGACCACCGCCACATCGGCCCTCAGCTTGGCCTCTTCCACCAACAGGAAGAAGCCCCCGGCTCCGTCTTCTGGCACGACAAGGGCTGGACCCTCTGGCGCATCGTCGAAAACTACATCCGCGACACCGTCCGCAAAGCCGGCTACATCGAAGTCCGCACCCCCCAACTGCTCGATCGCTCCCTCTGGGAAAAATCCGGCCACTGGGAAAAATACCACGACCTCATGTTCGTCACCGAATCCGAAAAACACGTCTACGCCGTCAAACCCATGAACTGCCCCTGCCACATCCAGATCTTCAACCAGGGCACCAAAAGCTATCGCGATCTCCCCTTAAGAATGGCCGAATTCGGCGCCTGTCACCGCAACGAACCCGGCGGCACCCTGCACGGCATCATGCGCGTCCGCGCCTTCACCCAGGATGACGCCCACATCTTCTGCACCGCCCAGCAGATCGCCCCCGAAGTCGCCGACTTCGTCCGCCTCCTCCAGGTTGTCTACAAGGATTTCGGCTTCGAAAAAATAAACATCGCCCTCTCCACCCGCCCCGAAAAACGCATCGGCTCCGATGCCATGTGGGACCACGCCGAAAAAGCCCTCGCCGACGCCCTCAACGCCATGAGCCTCCCCTTCAAGATCAACCCCGGCGAAGGCGCTTTCTACGGCCCCAAATTGGAGTTCCAAATCGCCGACGCCCTCGGCCGCCCCTGGCAACTCGGCACCATCCAGGTCGATGGCAATCTCCCCGACCGCCTCGGCGCACGCTACATCGGCGAAGACAATTCCGAGCACATCCCCTTCATGCTCCACCGCGCCATCCTCGGCTCCATGGAACGCTTCCTGGGAATTCTGATCGAACACTACGGCGGCGCATTCCCCCTCTGGCTCGCCCCCGTGCAGGTTTCCGTCCTCAGCATCAGCGAAAAATTCAACGACTACGCGAGAGAAGTGGAATCCCAACTCAACACCGCCGGCCTCCGCGTCGAATCCAACCTCAAAGCCGACAAAATTGGCGCTAAAATCCGCGAAGCCACCCTCGCCAAAATCCCCTACATGCTCATCCTCGGCGACAAGGAACAACAATCCAAACTAGTCGCCGTCCGCCACCGCACCGAAGGCGACAAAGGCCAGCTCCCCAGCGACCAGTTCATCTCCAAAATCCGCGAAGAAGAATCCACCAAAAAGTAGGGGCGGCTTCAGCCGCCGCTTCTTAACGTCTCCAACTTCGTACTCCCATACCCAACCCCCCTCCCTCGGCTTCCCCAGATACGCTGGCAGCCTCCCATTCTTCAAAAACCCCACATTCGGCCGCGCCGCCTCCGCAACCGCCTGCTCCACCGTCTGCCCCTCCTTCGGGCTTAAAAAACTCCCCGCCTGCCCAAAACCCTCCCCGGCCCATACAAAAACCACCCCCACCACCACTCCTCTCAGCCACCATTTCATCATCTCCATCCTCCAGAATATCCCCAGAATCTATTCCCCTTCCCTCACTCCTTCAATCCCAATCCTCCCTCTCTCCCCCCTCCTCCGCCCACCCCATCCCCCCTCCGAAAAACCACCCCCAACATTTTCTTGCAATCCGTCCCATAACCCGGCATATTATCGGTGTCCTGTATCGGCGTATCGCGGCTCGCTCTGCGGGGGAATGCGGGGCTCGTTAAACCCCGTTCCGCACTCCATTTCGCGGCGGCCGCCGGGGTCACTCTGCCGACCGCCCTGTCGACCACCCTGTCGACCGTCGCGTCGACCGACCGCCAGCTATGACCTCTTTGGCTCCCATGTGGAGCCAAAATCTGCCGATTTGGTAATTGCCATCGCGTTGCGGCAATTCCAATATTGATCATGGAATCTTCTCGCCGGTATCCCAGGCGCGTGCCGGGATCGGCGTAGGGGCGGCCTCGGCCGCCAGTCTTTTTAGGAGTGTACGACTATTTCTACCAACTTCCGTCACAACGAGCAGATCCGCATCTCGCCCATCCGCTTAGTCAACCAACACGAAGAACAAATTGGTGTTGTCTCCACCGCCGAGGCCATGCGCCTCGCCCGCGAGGCCGGCCTCGACCTGGTCGAAGTCGCCCCCACCGCACGACCGCCCGTCTGCCGAATCATGGATTACGGCAAATGGCGCTACCAGCAGCAAAAAAAAGAGGATAAGTCCCGCGCCTCCTCCCGCGCCGGCCAGCTCAAGGAACTCAAGCTCCGAACCGTCAAAATCGGCGACCACGATCTCATGATCAAGATCAACCACGCCCGTGAGTTCCTCAAGGAAAACAACAAGGTCCAGTTCACCCTCCAATTCCGCGGCCGCGAAGTCGCCCACATGGACCTCGGCCGTGAAATCTTCAAAAAAATCAAAAACGAGCTCCAGCCCTTCAGCAAAGTCGAGCGCGACACCAAGCTCGAAGGCCGCCGCATGACCCTCGTCCTCCAGCCCGAACACAAGGCCGCCGCCGCCGCCAAACCCGCCGCCCCCAAACCCCCCGCCCGCGTCATCCCCTCGGCCACCGTCCCCCGCCCCGTCGCAACTCCCTCCGCCGTCGCCACCGCAGCCGCCCCCGCCTCCTGATGCCCGCCGTACTGGAAAAACAACGGGTGCCATGCCCACGCCCACTCGCGTGGGCATGTCCCTTCCCGTTATAATCTTCCCTGATGTCCCGCTTCTTCGCCTTCCTCACCCTCGTCGCCTGGTCCCTCTGGCTCGGCGGCCTCGTCACCCTCTTTCTCTGCATCCTCACCCTCTTCAAGCACAACCACTCCCTCGCCGCCCAATCCGCTCCCCTCCTCTTCGTCACCTTCGAGCGCTATCAGCTCCTCCTCGCCGCCATCGTCCTCACCTCCACCGTCGCCTGGCGCTTCACCACCAAAAATCTCCTCATCAACCTCCTCTTCCTTCTCCTGTGCCTCTCCTCCCTGGGCGCAATCGCCTCCCCGCTCTATTTCACAAAGCAGATGGAAGCCCTCCGCCATCAGGGAGACTCCAGCTCCCCCAAATTCAAGACTCTCCACAGCCAATCCATGTGGGTCTACACCACCCAGGCCACCCTGCTGCTCATCTGCGGCTTCCCCCTCTTCACCGCCCTCCACAAAGCCACCCCACCCCCCAAATCTGAACCCTGATCCCTCACACCTGCATTATCTCCGCCTTCTTATGCTCGATAATCTCATCCACCTTCCCCTCATATTGCTTGGTTAGCTCCTGAATCTGATCCTTGGCATGTGTCGCATCATCCTCCCCAAACAATCCCCCCTTCTCCTCCGTGTCCACCAGCTTATTCGCATCCCGCCGCGCATTTCTAATCGAAACCTTCGCCGCCTCCGCCTGCACCTTGATCGACCCCACCATCCTCAGCCGCACTTCTTGTGACATCGGCGGCAAAATCAATCTCAACTGCTTCCCATCCGAATGCGGCGTCAGCGGCAGCTTCGCATCGTTGATCGCCTTCTCAATCAGCTTCAGGTCCTGCGAATTAAACGGCTTGATCAAAATCTGCGTCGCCTCCGGCACGCTGATCGCCGCCATCGACCGAATCTCCGTCGGCGTCCCGTAGTATTCCACCCGAATACTCTCCACCAGCGCCGGCGTCGCCCTCCCCGTCCGCACCCCCCGCAGCTCATGCTTCAGGTGCTCCACCGCCTTCTCCATGTGCTCCTCACAATCGAGCAGAATATCATCTACTGGCATAGCCGCACCTCTCCGCTTCGTACGGTGGGCACTGCCCACCTCCCCGGTAGGTCGGGCACTCCTGCCCGACAAGCATCGATGTACTCATCGATGCTGACATTCAGCCGCGCTTCAGCGCGGCAATATCGCCGTCCCCACCTTCTCTCCCATCACCACCCTCATAATATTCCCCCTCTGCTTCAGATTAAACACCACCAGCGGCAGCTTCTGCTCCATCAGCAGCGTGATCGCCGTCAAATCCATCACCCGCAGCTTGTCCCTCAATACCTGGTCATAGCTGATCTCGTGATACATCGTCGCCGATGGCACCTTCTTCGGGTCCGCGCTGTAAATCCCATCCACCTTCGTCGCCTTCAACACCACCTGCGACTTCAGCTCCGTCGCCCGCAGCGCCGCGCACGTATCCGTCGTAAAAAACGGATTCCCCGTCCCCGCCGCCAGGATGATCGTCCGGTTCTTCTCCAGGTGCCGCACCGCCCGCCGCCGGATGAACGGCTCGCACACGCTATACACGCTGATGGCCGATAACACGCGCGTCGGCTGCCCCAGTGATTCCATCGTCTCCTGCAACGCCAGCGCGTTGATCACCGTCGCCAGCATCCCCATGTAATGCGCTGTCGCCTGCTGGATTCTCCCATCCTCCGCAAAATCGGCGCCCCGGGGGTCGGTGGCGCCGGCCCCCCCGGGCGGCCGCGGCCCCCCCCCCGGCGCCGCCCCCCCCCGCGGCCGCCCGCGATTGTCCCCCGCCCC
>JBGPEF010000248.1:0-7970 GCA_041482675.1 Tepidisphaeraceae bacterium
CCGACGCCGACAAGCTCAAGAAGGAGCTCGAAGATCAGGGCGCAACCGTCGAATTGAAGTGAATCAGGTTGCAGGCCAGATATCAGTTGGACATGAACCACAGCCTCGCCTTCGGGCGGGGCTGTTTTTTTCTAGTGCCTATGGCAATGCGAGCAGACAGAAGTAGACTGGGCACAGCAACTCCACGTCATGGGCCAAGCTACACAACAATCCCGGCTCGCCGTGCTGTTGTTCACCGACATTGAAGGATCCGCATCTCTCAAGCAGAAGGCCGGGCCTGTTGCTTATGGTCAGGCATTGGCGCGACACGACGCGATCTTTCGTGACATCATTTGCGACACGCCCGGCGCCGCCATCGTTAATGACACTGGCGATGGGTTTTTGGGCAGCTTTACGGCCGTGAGCGATGCCATCAACGCGGCGCTGCGGTTCCAATCCGATTTGAAGCGCAATGGGGACCGCGAATGCCAGTTACGCAGCCGTGTGGGGATTCACCTGGGGCAGGTGACGGAGGTGGAAGAAGCCAAGGGCGGGCAGCCCAAGCTCGTTGGCCTCGCCGCCGACATCGCCGCACGCGTGATGAGCCTCGCCAGCGGATCGCAGATTCTCCTCACCCGCGCCGCTTTCGATGACGGCCGCCAGTTCGTGCGGCAACACCCGCCGGTGGCCGATGGTGCGGCTCAGCCGCCAATCAAATGGGTCGCCCACGGCCAGTATCTCCTTGATGGCATTGAGGAGCCCTTGGAGATCTTCGAGGTTGGCACCGAAGGCATCGCCCCGCTGACCGTTCCGCCTAGCCGCGGAAAAGCCAAACGATGTGTCGCACACGACGAGGAGCCAACTCTGGGATGGCGCCCCGCGGTCGGAGCTGAGATTCCCGGCCGGCCAGGGTGGGTATTGCAGCGCCGCCTGGGCGAAGGTGGCTTCGGCGAAGTCTGGCTGGGAGCGCAGCGCCAGCTTGGCCAGCAGCGAGTATTCAAATTCTGCTTTGACGTAGCTCGGTTGCGTTCACTCAAGCGCGAAATGAGTCTGTTTCGGCTGATTCGTGAAAAGCTGGGCGAACGCCCGGACATCGCCCGCCTCCACGAGGTCAAACTCGACGTGCCGCCCTTCTTCCTGGAAAGCGAATACACCGAAGGTGGAAATCTACGCGAGTGGGCCGAGCGGCAGGGGGGTATTGCTCAGATCGCCTTCACCACCCGACTGGAAATTGTCCATGCGGTGGCTGAGGCGGTGGCGGCTGCGCATTCGGTGGACGTGCTTCACAAGGACATCAAGCCTTCGAACATCCTGATCGATGGCCGCGATGGCACGCCGCGGCCGCGGCTGGCTGATTTTGGCATTGGCACGCTTGCCGACCGGCGCGTGCTCCAGAATGCGAGCTTTACCGTCACGGGATTCACTCAGGCCACGGCCGAGGATTCCAGCCGTGCCGGAACCCCGCTGTATGCGCCCCCAGAGTCACTCGAAGGGCGCCCTTTCACCAAACAGGGAGATGTTTACGCCCTTGGAGTGCTGCTATATCAGATGGTGATCGCCAATCTGGATCGTTCCCTGGCACAGGGATGGGAGCGGAACGTCGAAGATCCGCTCCTGCGGGAGGACATCGCATCCTGCGTGGATGGCGACACCAAGCGCCGCCTCGGCTCCGCACAGGAGCTGGTTGACCGATTGCGGGCGTTGCCGGACCGCCGCGCGGAATGGGCTGAACACGAAAGCTCGCGGCGCAAGAAGAAAGAAGAGGAGTGGGAGCGGCTCAGAAGCGCTGCCAGATTGCGGTCGACTGTCCGAATTTGGCTGATCTCTCTGCTCCTGCTCGTGCTCCTGTCGGGTGGAGCTACGACTGTATACTTTTACGTTATTAGACCGGATCCGGTCTTTGCCAACCAGTGGGTGCAGTTGGTGGATGCGTATCCAGCATGGTTCCGGATCTTCGCGGAAGAAAATCTGCGCAATCAGTTGCCGGCGGAATACGCGGCAACAAAGGAGATGGTCGAGCAGGCGCAGAAGCAGAATAATTTGGAGCTCGATCCGCGCGACCTGTCGGGGAAGCGCGAACTCGACGAACAAAGGCACAATCCGCCCACAACACGGGATGGGATTGTCAAGTCGAAGGAGGCGTTGGAGTTGGCAAGGGCCGTGCAGATGCAGATGATGCAGAAGATCGGCGCGCCGGCGCCCGATGATTTGGATGGCAAAGCACTCCCGAAGGCGCTGGTGGCGCTGGTGGACGCTTATGCGAAGGCATATGAAATGCGAGGGTGGAGCGATCCAGCGCAGCAGCTGGCGAAGCTGGTAGAGGTGCCGGCGGAGGAGGGCGGCGGGGCGTACGTCAACCGGCTTCTGAAGCTCTTTCAAGTGCTGCCAGAGCTGAAGGCCATTGAGAGCAACTGGACTGTGGCTTCGGGCCGGGTGAAGCTTGTGACCGATCCGGATGATCCGATCCTCAAACAATTTCCGGCCTTCGTTCATCGTGCCGTTTATGCGGATGCGGACCGGGACAACAATATCACAACAACCGACATCGCTCGCAGGCTCCGGGAACTGAATACCGAGTTCAACATGGACCCTTTTTGGCTCAGTTTCTTCACCTTCGTCAATAACGATTGGAAGACACGCGTCAACCGGACCGCGATGCGCCGTACCAACGCCCTCTATGCTCGCTTTCAGGCGACTCCACCTCCCGAGTTGACGAAGCTCGACCTCCAGGAGTGGCTACGGGAAGCCGCCAGTTTCCAAAACTAGTCTGAGAAAGAGCTGCCGCCCGCCCATCGAAATAGCTTGACAATCAGCCATCCTGAGGTAGGGTATTTACAGTCAGAAATTGACCGGAAACACAATACAACCTCGATAGATGCCAGGATCTCCCGATTAGTGGATAACGGAGAGGTTCTGGTCCTATTTTTGCGCTTGACGGGTCCAGATTCACCCTTATAATCCTGAGTTCGCAATTACAAGGTCGAAAAGGCGACGAATTCCCATTCAGCCGCTGCCAAGTACTGTAGGCGGCTATTTTTATCGCCGGTCGGTCTCACCTCAGCAGTTTTGCGACCGCTGGCCAAATTAGAAACGTCCGGGTTAGACAAACAGGTAAGAAAGTTCAGAAACGGTTTTCGAGCGGGTCGAAAGGATCGCTTCGGCCGCGTTCCCCCCTATAACGGAAAAGGACAAGCTAATGCGAGTGCATGAAGTCCGCGACTTTAGCAAGCGCGGCGACGCGCTACCCATTCCGAACTTGATCGATATTCAGATCGAGTCCTATCAACGCTTCCTCCAGAAAGAGGTGGAGCCCAACAAGCGCAAAAACGATGGCCTGGAGGCACTCCTCCGCGAGGTCTTCCCCATCGAGAGCTACGACCAGAATCTCAAGCTGGAATACATCAGCTACGACCTGGCCGAGCCACGCTATACCACCGATGAATGCCGCGCCCTCCGCCTCACCTTCGGGATGCCCTTCCGAATCCAGGTGCGCCTCATCCGTAAGGACAAGGATGAGGTGATGGAGGATTCCATCTACCTCGGCGAAATCCCCATCATGATCGGCGGCGGGGAATTCATCATCAACGGCGCTGAGCGCGTCATCGTCAGCCAGCTTCACCGCTCGCCCGGCGTCGATTTCCTCGTCGAGGTGCAGGAAGGCGACCGCCCTCTGCACGGCTGCCGGATCATTCCCGAGCGCGGAAGCTGGATCGAATGCTCGGTCACCAAGAAAGACGTGCTGGCCGTCCGCATCGACCAGTCGAGCAAAATTCCCGCCACCACCTTCCTGCGGGCGCTGGATGAGAAATACAGCACCACCGAGCAGATCATCCGCGAGTTTTACACCGTCGAAAATGTGAAGGTCGGCCAGCTCCAGCCCACCTATTACGCCGCCTCGCCCATTATCGACGCCGAAAGCGGCGAAGAGGTCGTCAAGGCCGGCGCCCAGGTCGCCGAAGCCATCAGCAAAATCCAGAGCACAGCGCTCAAGAGCGTCGAGTGCGTCACCAAGGTCAGCGATCCGCTGATCCTCAACACATTGGCCGAAGATACCGCCGACAGTCACAAGAGCGCCCTGCTGAAGATCTACGCCCGCCTCCGCCCCGGCAATCCCCCGCAGGAGGACAAGGCCAAGACCCTCTTCCAGGAAAAATTCTTCGATGAAAATCGCTATCGGCTTGGCCGCGTCGGGCGGTTCCGCATCAACCGCAAATTCGACCAGAACGTGCCCGAAACGGTGATGACCCTCCGCAGCGAGGATCTGGTCAACTCGCTGAAGTACATGTTCAAGCTGCGCAGCGGCGAAGGATATGTGGACGACATCGATCACCTGGGCAATCGCCGCCTGCGCACGATCGACGAATTGGCCAGCGAAGAGCTCCGCAAGGGCTTCCTCAAGCTCCGCCGCACCGTGCAGGAGCGGATGAGCCTTAAGGACCCCAACGAGCTTGGCCGAATCGCCGAGCTGGTGAACTCCAAGTCCATCAGCAGCGCCATCGACTTCTTCTTTGGCCGCGGCGAGCTGTCGCAGGTGGTGGATCAAACCAATCCGCTCAGCCAGCTCACTCACGAGCGGCGTCTCTCGGCCCTCGGTCCCGGCGGCTTGAACCGCAAGCGTGCCGGCTTCGAGGTGCGCGACGTGCATATCTCGCACTACGGCCGAATCTGCCCCATCGAAACCCCCGAAGGCACCAACATCGGCCTGATCGCGTCGTTGGCGATCTATGCCGACATCGACGACTACGGCTTCCTCATCACGCCCTATCGCGTCGTGAAGGATTCCAAGGTCAACGGCCAGCACAAATATCTGCGTGCCGACGAAGAGATGAAAAGCGTCCTTGCCCCGCCCGACGCGGTGGAAAAGGATGGCCATCTCTCCAAGGGCAACGTCCTGGCTCGCGTGCAGGGCGACCTGGCAACGGTCCCCAGCAAGGAAGTCGAATACATCGACATCAGCCCGCGCCAGACCGTCTCGGTTTCGGCCTCGCTGATTCCCTTCCTCGAGCACGATGACGCCAACCGCGCGCTGATGGGTTCCAACATGCAGCGCCAGGCCGTCCCCCTGCTCCGCACCGATCCACCGGTTGTTGCAACCGGCATGGAAAGGCCCGTGGCTCAAAACTCCGGCATGGTCGTCAGGGCCGAGCGCGGCGGCGTGGTCACCTTCGTCGATGCCCTGCGCATCCTGATCGACAACGCCGATGAATACATCCTCCGCAAGTTCGTCGGCCTCAACGAGCGCACCTGCCTCAATCAGCGGCCGATCGTTCGCAAAGGCCAGCGCGTCAAGAAGGGCCAGATCCTCGCCGACGGCGCGGCCACGCATCAGGGTGAACTCGCCCTGGGCCGAAACGTCCTCGTCGCCTTCCTTACTTATGACGGCTACAACTTCGAAGATGCCATCGTCATCAGCCAGCGGCTGGTGAAGGAAGACATCTTCACCTCGATCCACATCGAGGAATACGACGTCGAAATTCGCGAGACCAAACTGGGCCGCGAAGAATTCACTCGCGACATCCCCAACGTCAGCGAGCGCGCCCTGGCCAATCTCGATGAGAACGGCGTGGTCCGCGTCGGCACTCGCGTCGGCCCCGGCGACATTCTCGTCGGCAAAGTCGCTCCCAAGAGCAAGAGCGAGCTCACTCCCGAAGAGAAGCTGCTGCATGCCATCTTCGGCCGCGCTGGCGAGGATGTGAAAAATGATTCGCTCGAGATGCCCGCGGGCGAAGAAGGCGTCGTCATCGGCGCTTCCCGCTTCAGCCGCCGCATGCACATGACGGATGAGCAGAAGAAGACCTTGAAGAAGGACATGGACCGCTTCGAGAAGGAAATGAACCAGCGGGCCATCGAGATCTTCAAGCAGATGATCCACGAGGTCAACGAGGTCACCGGCCAGCAGATGGTCGATCCCAACACCAAGCAGAAAGTCGGCCAATCCGACAACTCCGACATTCTGATGGAGCAGATCGAAACCTTCTCCCTCGACTGGGTGAAGGGAAACCGCGAGGCCAAGGAGCAGGCCGAGAACACCTACTCCCGTTTCTGGCCGCGCGTGCAGGCGGTCTTGAAGGAAAAGGTCCGCCGCCTCGAACACATGAAGCGCGGCGATGAGCTCCCCAGCGGCGTGCTGGAAATGGTCAAGATCTATGTCGCCACCAAGCGCCAGCTTTCCGTCGGCGATAAGATGGCCGGCCGTCACGGCAACAAAGGCGTCATCGCCCGCATCGTCCCGGAAGAGGACATGCCGTTCCTGGAAGATGGAACGCCGTGCGACATTCTGTTGAATCCTCTGGGTGTGCCTTCGCGTATGAACGTCGGCCAGATTCTCGAAACCCACCTCGGCTGGGCCGCGGCGGTGCTCGGATTCCAGGCCGTCACCCCCGTCTTCGACGGCGGCACCGAGGATGAAATTCACAAGGCGACGGATGAAGCCAACAAGATCATCCGCGAGCGCCGCAAGGAGCGCAAGAGCAGTCGAACGCCGCTGGCCGAGCGCGAGCTGGATGTCGAGATGCCCTGGGGCGGCAAAGTGCAGCTCCACGACGGCCGCACCGGCGAGGCCTTCGAACAGAAGACCACCGTCGGCTTCATCTACATGATGAAGCTGCACCACCTGGTGGACGACAAGATCCACGCCCGTGCCACCGGCCCCTATTCGCTGATCACCCAGCAGCCCCTCGGCGGCAAGGCCCGCACCGGCGGCCAGCGCTTCGGCGAGATGGAAGTCTGGGGCCTGGAAGCCTACGGCGCGGCCTACATCCTTCAGGAACTCCTGACGGTCAAGTCCGACGACGTCGAAGGCCGCACCAAGATTTACGAGTCCATGGTGAAAGGCACCAACACGCTGGAAGCCGGAACGCCCGTGTCATTCGACGTCCTCTGCAACGAAATCCGCGGCCTCGGGCTGAACATTCAGCTTGAGAAGAAGAAAGGATTGCGAGCGGATGATGAGGATGGAGATTTGATGTAATGGACTTTCTGCTGATGTCGCTCGCCTTCCTGCTGATCGCAACGACGTGTGTCGTTGTTGTTGGCGGACTAGGTTACGGCCTCGTGCAGTTCGTCCGGTTTTGGATCGGGTTTGCGAACGGGATTAATGAAGCGAACCCCAAGCCACGCGGATTTGAAGTGAAGCCGGTTCCGAAGGAGCGTGATTGAGCGAATTCATCTTCGAATGGAACTCCGGCAAGGCCGAACTGAATTGGCGCAAGCACGGAGTAACATTCGAAGAGGCCTCGACGGTTTTCAATGACCCAACGGGCCGAGCCGAGTACGACTTGCTTCATTCGGCGTCTGAAGATCGTTGGCTTGCGACACGAAGCGCAATGGCAAGTTCAGGATCATCAATGCGAGGAAAGCGACCGCGGCGGAAGCGCGACGCTACCGCTCCGAAAATTAATGTGCGCTACGTGGAGTTTACCCCGGAAGAAATGGCTTATGACCTTCCTGAGGAAACTGATCCTGGACGGTTCATCTCGGTTGGACGTGGGCCGTCGGCGTTTTTCAGAAGGCCGTCCAAACGTGAGATCCGGGCGCATCAGCGCCGATATATTGAATTGGATGCCGATTTACAGAAGTTCTTTCGTGATGAGAAGGCGGTTAACGACACGCTTCGAAAAGTAGTTGAACTCGCGATGATCAACCCGCCACTCAAGAGACGCAAGAGTGCCTGAGCATCAGATAAATCCCGGCCGAGTTGCCGGTCTTGAAGAATAGGAAAAGACACATGGCTGAAACCGTTTACGATCGAATCAATGACTACGGTTCTGTCCGAATTCAGCTTGCCAGCCCGAACGATATTCGTTCGTGGTCCTTCGGCGAGGTGAAGAAGCCCGAGACCATCAACTACCGCACCTATCGCGCTGAAAAGGATGGGCTCTTCTGCGAGCGCATCTTCGGCCCCGAGCGCGACTGGGAATGCTCCTGCGGCAAGTACAAGGGCACCAAATACAAGGGCATCATCTGCGACCGCTGCGGCGTGAAAGTCACCC
>JBGPEF010000249.1:0-7956 GCA_041482675.1 Tepidisphaeraceae bacterium
CGCCGTTGTCAAAGTGATCAGCCGCGACGGCGCAGTCCATCGCGTCAGCCTCCTCGTCAACCAGGTCCGCGCCCCCGGCGAAGCCAGGATCGTTTACGACCGAATCGCCAAAGTGGCCCGACAATTCCTCAACATCAGCGTCTTCGACGCCGGCTCCATCCCCGCCGATGACAACGTCGCCATGGCCGTCCGCAAGCGAATGCCCTTTTCCATCGCCTTCCCCCGCTGCCCGGCCACCCAAAGCATCGCCAATCTGGCCATCCGCCTCGAGCAGGGCGTCGCCACCAATTTGCAACCAAGTGGTTTCTTTCAGCGCATGACCAAATTCTTCCGGAGAACCTAGTGAATTTGCGATTTGCAATTTTAGATTTGCGATTGGGAAGAGAATGTCCCAAGCGCTCTTCTTCAAGTCGCAAATCGCAAATCGCAATTCGCAAATAACCCCCATGCCCAAACGCCTCGCCGCCAGCCTCGCACTGCTCGCCTTCGCCGCCTGCCTCTTCGTCGGCGGCGTCCAGGCCGGCAATCCGTTTTCCACCACAGTCCTCCGGGCGCTACTGGCAATGGCGGCAACTTACGTTATCGGACTCATCGTCGGCACGATGGGGCAGAAAATGATCGAGGAGAACGTCAAGGCAGCGGAGAAAAAATTGCTGGATTCCCGCACGGAAGCGGGAAGACAAGACCGATAAACGAAATTTGGTCTCTCGGCGTTTTCGTCCCCGCCGCGGGCGTGACGCACCGGCCGGTTTCGTTGTCTCAAACCCATGGATCGGGAGCACGTTTATGGCCAGGAAAGAAGTTCGCGAAATCAAAGATGTGTGGATCGACTACAAAAAGAACAAGACGGAGGCGTTGCGAAACATCCTCATGGAGAACTATCTCCATCTGGTCCGCTACAACGCCGAACGCATCCACGCCAAGCTCCCCGACGAGGTGGAGCTCGACGACCTGATGTCGGCCGGGATCTTCGGCCTGATGGACGCCATCGCCGCCTTCGACCTCGAACGCGGCGTCAAATTCGAAACCTATTGCGCCCCGCGCATCCGCGGCGCAATCCTGGACGAATTGCGCTCCATGGACTGGGTCCCCCGCCTGGTCCGCTCCCGCGCCCATAAACTGGATGGCGCAACCCGGCAGCTCGAAGTCGAGCTCGGCCGCGCCCCCACCAATGAAGAAATCGCCAAGCGCCTCCGCATCTCCGCCGGCGAGTTCGAAAAAATGGCCAAGGACGCCAGCGCTGTCGGCCTGGTCTCCCTCTCCCGCAAATGGTTCGAGACCGACAGCAACAAGGATGTCCGCGAGATCGATGTGCTTGAAGACAAGCGCGGCGCTGATCCCGTGCGCGAAATCCAGCGCAAAGACCTCAAGGAGCTGATCACCAAGGGCCTCTCCCGCGCCGAGCGCCTGATCATCATCCTCTACTACTTCGAAGAAATGACCATGAAGGAGATCGGCGCAACCCTGGACCTCTCCGAATCCCGCGTCAGCCAGATGCACAGCTCCATCCTGATGCGCCTCAAAGCCCAGATCGCCGACCGTCGCAAGGAGCTGGCCCAGGTCGCCGCTGTGTAACCCGTACCGCGCTCGACTCGCCCGAGTCCGCGTAGGGTGGGGCTTGCCCCACCGTTCATCTTCGTCGTGCGCCGTCCATTCTTCGATGCTGGGTGGCATGGGCAGTCCCGGCGCGCCGGGAATGCCCCTGTCGTTCCGTCTGCGACGACCCCCCCAACATCTTTAGCATAGCCGGCATAACTTTGTCAGTTCTCCCGGTTCTACCACTCGCGCTATATTGCTGAGGCAGGCGACGCTCCCCATCCTGAGCCCGCCCGCTCATCGAGGCCTCAGCATGTCGCGACATTTCCTGCTCGTCTGCTTCTGCGCATTCCTCCCCGCCTGCACCTATTACCGCACCACCGATCCGCAAGTCACCGCCGACCAGCAATTCCTCATCTCCGAGGCCACCGTGCGCGCTGTCGAGCAGCTTTCCGCGATCGCCCTCCGCGATCGCGTGGTATTCGTCGATTCCACCTACCTCAACGGCCCCGATTCACCCTTTCTCGTCGCCGAACTTCGCGCCCGCCTGCTCGTTTCCGGCGTCCGCCTTACCGATCTTAAAGCCAACGCCAAGGTAATCCTGGAAATCCGCAGCGGCGGCATCGGCATCGACCGCCAGTATTACATGGTCGGTCTTCCCTCCTTCGCCCTCCCCGGCACGAGCGGCCCCGGCGGCTCACAGTTTGCTACCCCTGAGATTGCGTTCGTCAAAAACCAGAAACAGCGCGGTTATGCCAGCGTCGCCTTCGTCGCCTACCTCGCCGACAGCGGCGAATTGCTCGCCAGTTCCGGCCCATTTGTCGGCCGATCCATACGCGACGATTACTGGCTCTTCTTCACCGGCCCGCGCCCGACCGGAAATATTCCAACTGCGGAGAGATCGCGATGAGCCAGATCGGCGCTGTGTACGAGGTTCCCTCTCGACGCAGCGCCGCTGTGATCGAGCCCGCCCATCGCCGCCGCGCCCAACGCATCAGGCATTGGCTCGTGCGCCTCCTCATGATCGCCATCGTCCTGATCGCGATCCTCGGCGTCGCCGTGCAGCTTATCCTCACCACCGACCTCCCCCGCAACCTGGTCGTCTCCGGCCTCGAAAGCCAGCTCGGCCTCCGCGTCACCGCATCCTCCATGGAAACCAGTTGGCTCGGCGGAAGCACGCTCAACGATGTCAACCTCGCCCTCCCCCTCGCCGAAGAATCATTCCTCCAGGTCCCGCGCCTCAAAATCCGCCACTCGACCCTCTTCTCGCTCCTCCTTCGCCGCCCGCTGCACATCGACGAGATGTATTTCGACCGCCCCCACATGATCGTCCGCCAAAGCGCACTGGGACGATGGAACGTCGAAGAGGCCATGGCCCTCATCACCCGCGCTGCCGGCGGCAAAATCGCTGACAACGAGCAGAAATCCAATGGCGAGCCCGTCCAGCTTCCCCTCGTCTCCCTCTCCGATGGCACCCTCGAGCTCATCGACAACGAAAATCGCAAAGTGACTTTCAAGCCCCTTGAAATTCACGGCACACCCCAGCGCTCCCTCTCCTGGCATTTCCAGGCCACCATCTCCAATCTGCTCCGCCTCGAAGGCCGAATCGCCCCCGGCCAAAACTGGAATCATCAGGTCGAATTTACTCTCGATCATGCCGAGGAAGTCCTCAGGCCCTGGTTCCCCACCTGGCCGCAGCCCACCCAGCTCGCCGGCAACTGGATCGGCCAGGTCAACAACGATTCGGTGGTCGGCCGCCTTGACCTCAAGCGCGGCCAGATCGGCCCGCTCGGCCTCAGCGGCGCAATCAAATTCTCCGACGGCGGCGGCGCGGCCACCCTCCAGCCCGAAGTGTTGATGGTCACCCTCGCCTCATCCAAAACCCCCATCCGCCTCACCAGCGGCTCACTTAAAATCGCCGGCACCCGAATCGACGCCCAAAGCATGGACCTCGCCGCAATGGGCGGCACCGCCCGCCTCGATGGCCATTTTGATTGGCACGCCCGCGCTGGCGAACTCAAAGCCGCCTGGGCCGACATGACCCTTCCCGGCCAGCTCCGTCACGGTGGCGAATTGGAAGCCTTGATCGACACTCCCCGCGCCGGCCGCCCGCAAATCAAGGCAACGCTTCATACCCAGGGCAACTTTCCGAGCGGCGATTGGAACAGCCACCTGAATCTTCTCGGCGGTGGCGCATCCTGGGACGCGGTTGACTGGACCATCAAAGTCGCCGACCTGCAAATCCGCGAGCCCGGCCGCCAGATTCAGCTCAACGACCTCAACGCCCACCTCATCAACCGCTCCAACACCATCACCCTCGACGACCTCCGCGTCGCCCAGACCGATCGCCTCCGCGGCGGCGGCTCATTCAATTTCGACACTCGCGATTGGTGGGCCTGGCTCGACATGCGCGAGCTTTCCCTCCCCGCCTTCCGCAAGCCCGTCTTCATTTCCCTCAACGCATCCGGCGACGCCAAGCGCATCGACCTCGCCCAGCTCTATTATCGCGTCGGAAAATTCGAAGCCTCCGCCCAGGGCTCTTACGTTTATGCTTTCCCCAAGCCGCTCAACCTCGACCTCTATCTCTGGCGCATCCCAATAACCCGCATCGAAGATCCCACGCGAGCGGTGGGGGGGGAACTCAACGGCCAAATCCACGCCAACGGCACCCTTTGGCCCCGCAACGTCGATCTCAGCGGCAAACTCCTGGGCAACGATGTCGTGATCGGCCGCCGCCATCTCGGCGATGTCGCCATTCAACTCGCCGGCGCAATCAACGACGACCTCGCCGGCCTCGAATCCCGCGAGCTGGAACTCCTCGAGGGCCATTGGACCCTCAGCGCCTCCTACAATTTCCAAAAGGATCTCACCCACCTCGATGTCGGCGTGAAAGATCTCTCGCTGCATCAGGTCGATTCCTTCATCTCACCCCCACCCAACATTGCCGGCACCCTTGCCGCCCAATTGCAACTCGACCTCCCCCATCAGGACCGCGCCCTCATGGCCGGCCGCGGTAATTTGAGCATAAGGAATCTCCAGCAGGGCAACTTCAGAGCCGACGAAATCGCCGGCCGCCTCACCATCGAAAGCGATGGCCTGTTTTTCGACGATGTCACGCTGCGCCAGGGCGCCGGCTCGGCCAAAGGCTCCCTCAAAACCAATTTCCGCGAACTCTCTCGCCTCGCAATCGAGCTAAGCGCTCAAAACTGGCCCTTGGAAAATCTACCCTCCAATCTCGCCCTGCAACTCTCCGGCAATGCCAAGGTCGAAATCAACACCCATCAAAGAACCCTCACCGGCCCGCTTCAACTCAGCACCGCCATCACCCTCCAGCAAAAACCCGTCGGCAATCTCACCTTCGACACCAATCTCGCCGGCCAGGTCGCCGAAATGAAATCCATCAACGGCTCCCTCTTCGGCGGCGCAGTCGAAGGCAAAGGCGCTCTCCGCTGGGATGACATCCTCAAGAGCACCGGCTCGTTGCAATGGCGCGATATCGACTCGGCGCGTCTGGCCGACATGTGGCCGCAGCTTGCGGGAATCCACGGCACCGTCTCCGGCTCCATCGAAGCCCAGCCCGCGGCCAATTCCCAGGTCAACGAGCCCCTGGAAATCGACATCGCTCTCAAACCCGAAAACGCCTGGTATCGCATCATGAGCATCGGCGACGCCGACGCCCGCATCTTCGTCGGCCGCCGGCGCATGGTCCTGGAAAGCTCCTCGCTCCATCTGGCAGACGGCGAAGCTCACCTGTGGGGCCGGCTCACCAGGCACGACAACGAATTATTTTCCCACGCTCAGATGGAATTCAAGGATTTGAGCATCAACGAGCTGGTGCAGACCGTTACGCCAGGCGCGGCCCCCATGGCCGGCGCAATCACCGGCGAATTGACCCTCTTCGGCCCCCTGCGCCTGCCCCAACTCCAAAACGGCGAAGCCGAAGTCCGCCTCAGCCGCTCCGACCTGGCCAACAACGCCATCATCGGCGCGGTCTACGATGCCATGCGCCTCCGCATCGGCTCCGCCGATCCCAACGGCACCGGCCGCGCCAGCCTCCGCCTCGAGCAGGGCGTCCTCCATCTCACCAATCTCTACTATCGCAACCGCGGCGCGGAGATTCACGCATCCGGCCAGGCCCTCGACATCCTTCGCGGCGGCGACAGCCCCATCAGCGGCTACGTCGTCGGCTCCGCCCGTCCCCTGCGCGAGCTCAAGCTCCCCTTCTTCGCCGAGGCCGACGACATCCTCAACGCCCTCCAGAAATCCGTCACCACCTTCCGCGTCACCGGCCGACTCCACGACCCCATCCTCCACTCCGCCGGCTTCAACGAAATCGGCAACGACCTCCGCGGCTTCATCCTCGGCGACGTCACCTCCGAACAGAAACAGAAATCAGCGAAATGAACCCCGGATGTACATCCGGGGCTCCCCGGTTCACAACCTGAAAACTCCGCGCATAAAAAAAGCCATCCCGGGCAAGGACGGCTTTGTGGGGCTTATGAAGACTGTGCTTCGGGGTTGTGGGTGAAGCACATCTCCACATGGGGAAAGAATGGACAAAAATAAGTGTCCCAGTCGCTACATCTCTTGTTTCCAAAAAACGTCTCGTCCGGGACTCTCTGTTATAAAGCAACTGCCATGCCCACACCCCCCATCCCCGATGCCTCAGCATCAACAAACCCCACATCTCTCTCCCCCACAATCACTTGTGTCATCGCACCCCTGCCCGCCAACCAGCCCCGACCATTCATCCCCACCGTCACATTGACCCCCGTACTCCCCATTCGTCCGGACATCGACCAACCGGCCCGGCATTCCCCACGCCAGAGCCCGCCCGAAGCTCTTGAGCCCTCCCTTCTTTCAAGACTCGCACCCACCGATGCCGAAGTTGAAGTAGGTCCGGCTATGCCGGACGGTCACTGCCATTAACCAGGGAAAAGGAGTTACCGATGGCCGAAGCATGGATGACTTTGAACGCCGCCACCAAAGCGCTCGCCGCCACCGCCGATCGCGCTGCCCTGCTGATGCGTGATGAATCCGACCGATCCCGCGTCGAGGCCTCCCGCGCCTGGGACCAGCTCGAAGTGATGCGGTCCGATATTCTCGAAGCACGAACTGAAACCAAAAAAGCCCGCACCGGCGGCCGCCGCGCCTGGAGCGCTGTCGGCATCATGGCCGCGGCCATGATCGTCGCCGTCGGCTGGACCTCCTCCACCCTCACCCGCCATTACCTCGAAGTCCGTCAGCTCTCCAGCCAGGCCGAGCAATGGAAGCTCACCGCCGAGCACAAACAAGTCGAGCTCCAGCAACTCCGCGAAGAAGCCCAATCCGCCCGCATCGCCCAGGCTCGCTCTGAAGGCGAGCTTCGCGCTGTCAGCCACGATCGCACCCCGCGACCCGAGTCCAAGCCCACTTTCGCCGATCGCGTTGCCAATCTCTTTATCAGCACTGCTCAGCGTTGATTACGACAGGATCTTGTTCGTGGCGCGAGCCCGGCCAACATGCCGGGCTTTTTTTATCACCTAAAATTGGAAATTGACGTAGGGTGTGCTTCAGCACACCATCTGCTTATGAGCGTCACCGACCGCATCGACGATGCCCGCATTCTCTACTCCCAGGGCCGCCGCCATGGCTCGCTCCTCTCCGTCCTCATCGCCGTCACCGCCACCGCCCGCAAGCGCTTTCCCCCCAACACCCCCAGCCGCGCCGATTCCTCCAAACCCATGGGCGACATCGAAGCCTTCTCCACTTTTCTCCACGATGAGCTCGGCCGAATGAACGTCCCTGTCGATAGTCCCCTCCAATTTCGCGGCCGCGCCACCACCTTCGAGATGCTCCTCTATCGTTTCGTCCGCAATGAGCTCGCCCCCAAAGCCGATCAGGCCATCGAAATCCAGTTCCATCCCGCCACCGGCGACGCCGTCGAAATAGAAGTCATCGACGATCAGCTCATCCTCTCCGACAACATCCTCGACCGCCTCGGCCGAACGGTGACGCAATCTCCCGAAAACCAATCCCTCTTCACCCACCCCTCCCAACCCGCCGGCGCTTTCCGCATGCCCGGCCGCTAACACCTTCGACTAATTCGCCCCCCTCACCGCCCCCACAAACGCCTCAATCATCTGCCCCGACTTGTGCCCCAACCCACTCTCCACCCCACTGCTCACATCCACCGCCCACGGCCGCAGCCGCCGCACCACATCACCCACATTCATCGCATCCAGCCCGCCCGCCGCGATGATCGGCGGCAATCCCGCAAACATCCCCTTCTCCTGCATTTTGATCAGCCGCTCCCAGTCATTCGGCACACCGCTCCCCCCCGCCTGCGCCGTCCCTCCCGTCTCCAGCACCAGCCCGATGACCATGTCGCCAATCTGGCCCATCGAACCCCTCCACTTCTCGATCTGCTGCTCCAGCGTC
>JBGPEF010000250.1:0-7954 GCA_041482675.1 Tepidisphaeraceae bacterium
CAGCGGCACCACCGCCGCCGATACCATCACGGTCGGCATCGATCCGGCCAACAAAGCTAAAATCATCGTCAACGACGGCGTCAAAACCACCCGCTTCATCAAAACCGCCGTCAAAACCATCGCCATCCTCTCCGGTGACGGCGCGGACAACATCACCGTCAACACCGGCATCAAACAGCAAATCACCATCAAGAGCGGCGAGGGAGATGACACCGTGCACGGCGGCAGCGGCCGCGAAGTCGTCTTCGCCGCCGGCGGCGCGGATCAGATCTTCGGCGGCGGGGGGAGCGATCAGATCTTCGGCGGAGAGGGAGATGATCAGATCGAGGGCGGATCGGGAAATGATTATCTGTATGGGGATGGGGGGAATGATACGGTGAACGGAGGAGTGGGGAATGACGTGCTGGCCGGCGACTCCGAAGACACGCTGGTTTTCAGCGGACAGCCGCCGTTCGACATTATCGGCAATGACTCTCTCGATGGCGGCGATGGAAATGACTGGCTGCTGGGTGGGGCGCGACTGGAATCCAATTCGACCGGCGCGTTTTTCACCGTCAATGGTCAGGACACGTTCACCGGCGGCGCGGGGAATGATGTGATCGATACCGGGGGGAATGATGACACAATTACGGATGAAGAGGCTGGAGATTTAGTACCTGTCAAAGAGACAGCTGATCACGAAGAGAATCTACCGGGCGACGTGCATACGCACGTAATCCTGAAGATCCGGGTGAGACAGGGATCGCGGTATCGCAACGTCGTGGTTCCGGCCAACATTGGCCTACTCCCGCCCGGCTTCCTCGCGCTGCTGCACACCCACGACACCTCCGGGCGCATTCACTTCGAGGCCGGTCCTCCAAATACGATTTATCATCTGGTCGATTTCTTCCGCATTTGGGGTATCTCGCTGGATTCTCAGCATGTCGGACGATTCATTCCGCCAGCGGGAAAGAAAGTCACGATGTGGGTCACTCGTAACGGCACGACGACTCAGAGCACGAAGTTTGGCAGCTTCGTGCCGAAGGGCGGGGTTGGTACTGCTGACGGTGACGTGATTGAGATACGGGTTGGCTAGCGGCGGCCTATTCCTTCGGTTCGATCAGCTCAACCCGATTCCCAAACGGATCGCGAAATTCAAATCGCTCGTACCCCGGGATAGGCATGGAGTCGAGGACCTTAACGCCCGCGCTTTGCAGGTGCGATTGCCATTGGGGCAGATTGGTCACCTCGTAGGCGATGTGGGCTTTCGTGGCCGAGCGATGGGGATTTTCTTCGATGCCGATGTGAAGCTCGTGCTGGCCGGCCCGCAGCCAGAGACCGCCGCGGGATTGGAGCGATTTTGGCTTGGGGATTTCGCTCAGGCCGAGAAGCTGGCAGTAAAACAAACGCGCCGCTTCCAAGTCGGAAGCGGCGACGGTGATTTGGGCGTGGTGGATTTTGAGGATCGGGCTGGGGGGAGGCATGGTTTGCCGGCCGGCGATTTCTATTCCTTCTTGGTCTTGTCGCCCTGTTCTTCGATCAGGGCATCGACGACTTTTTCAACGTAGTCGGGCTTGATGCCCAGGGCGCGGACGATGCCGTTGCGATCGACGACGGCGTAAGTCGGCCACCACTGCACCTGCCACGCTTCGGTCGAGGTGGCGGCCACCTTGGCGGCGGGATAGGCGATTTTGTTGTTGGCGGCGGTGTCCTTCATCTTCTCTTCGCCGCCGCCCCCGCAGGCGCCGATCAGCTCGACACCTTTGGAATTGTATTTTTGATAGAGCTCATTGTTGTGGGGAATCGAGCGGATGCACGGGCCGCACCAGGTGGCCCAATAGTCCACGACGATGATCTTGCCTTTCATGTCGTCGGGCTTGATTTCCTTGTTGATCCAGTCGGAGAGATCGAGCTTGGGCATGGGCTTGCCCAGGACCAGGCCGTGCTTTTTCATGCTGTCGGCGTCGCCCCAATAGCCTTCCTTCTGGAGCTGGTCGATTTTGCCTTTGTCATCGGCCGCGCGGAGAGAGAAGGCCAGGCCGGCGCTGATGATTCCGACGATCATGAAGATGGCGACGATGCGAGCGGATTTGTTCTTGAACATCATTTCTCCAATTGTAGGCGTTCGATCACAACCCCGCGCGGCCGGGTTGTCAATGAAAGCGGCTCAGCGGCGGCGGTTTTGCTTTTTGGACTTGCGCTCCTGTTTCCGTTTGGCGCGCAGCTTGTCCTTCTGCTTTGGGGTTAGATGCGGGCCGGAGGCGATAGTTGCAGCGGCCAGGGCTGGATTTGGAGACAAATTCGCCGCGGCCGCATGGGCCGCGGCGCTTGATAACACCGAGCCGGCCGATGGAGGGGTCGGCGGAGGGGGCGGGTGCAAAACTCCCAGTGCCCTGGCGACATCGTGCCAGTTGCCGATGGTTTGCCGGTCATACTCGCCGGCCTGGATGACCTGCTGGATCATCACCGCCGATTCGCGCGCTTTCAGGTCGATCAATTCGCCGATGAGCGCTGTATTGAGTTCGATGGGGTTCCGCGGATAGCGCTCGAGGGTGCTGGTGAGGATGGCGATGCACTGGCCGCGATACTCCGGATATTTTTGGGCGATCTCCACCAGCGCCTTGGCCGAAGAGTCGCGGATGGATTGAGAGTTGGATTGATCCTGGAGGAGGATGGTGAGCCGGGGGATGAGGGCGGGGTTGGGCGGATTGGTTTCGGGCACGTGAGTATTGTAATAGAGAGAGCGGCTCCACAGGCCAGGACTGCGGAATTTGCTCAGTGCGGGGATGAGGCGGGGGCGGATGCCGGCGGGGCATCGGTGCGGCGGGACGGCAGGGGAAAGGCCATTGTGCCGGCCAGGGCCAGCATGGCGATGGAGAAGAGGAGTTTGATGAGGATGGCATAGATGCGGGCCTTGGTGGCGGCCAGGCCGACGCGGATGGAATGGGCGGTGTCATCGCGGACGGTCAGCTCGCCCAGCAGTGCGCCGACGAAGACACCGAAGCACAGGCCGATGGTGGTGCCGATGATGGGGATGGGGATGGTGAGCAGAAATGCCCCCAGCAGCCCGCCGATCAGCGCGCCCCAGGCCGCGCGGCGGCTGCCGCCGGCTTTTTTGGCGCCAGCGCTGCCGGCCATGAATTCGATGACCTCGGCGATGGTGGCGATGACGATCAGGATGACCAGCGTCCAGAGGCCGATGTATTGGAATGAGGTGTACCACGCGTACAGCAGAGCGGCGGCGACCATGACCCACAGGCCGGGCAGGCCGAGCAGGGTGATGAAGATGCCGGCGAGAGAGAGGATGAGGAGCAGGGAATAGGCGAACCAGTGCATGACGGTTTTCAGTGTTTGAGATAGAGATGACGGAAGCGCCAGGCGACGAAGGCAAGGGCGAGCAGAATCCCGACGGTGAGGATGATTTTAAGGATAAGCTTGAGCCGGCGCGGCCACATGAGGCGATTGATGAGGTTGCGGACGGAGGGGTGGATGGCTTCTTCCCGCGGGGAGAGGTTGGAGTAGGCGCGGGTGAGGCGCTCCTTCATTTTTTCATAGGTGTCGCCGGCGAAGGAGCGGAGAATTTGCTGGGCGCCCCGGAGATGAACCTCGACGGCGGCGATGGAACAATCCATGGCGGTGGCCACATCGCGGTAGAGAAGTTGTTCGCCGAAAGTCAGCAGGTAGGCCTCGCGCTGTTGGAAAGGGAGGGCGCGAAAGCCGCGGACGAAGGCGACGTAGGCCGCGCTGACCTCGCCGCTGTGCTCGATGAGGGTGTCCTGTTGCGCTGACGGCTCGTGTTTGCGGCCGCGGCGGGAGACCAGCACGGTGAAGTGATAGAACCAGCGCTGGGCGGAGGCGGGGTCGCGCCAATGCTGAAGCTGGTGCAGGGCATGGTTGGTGACGAAGCGGACGATGCCATGGCCGACATCCTCGCGGCCGCACAGGCCATAGGCGATGCGGCAGATGGCGGGGTAGACTGATTCGACCAGTGCTTCGACGGCCGGGCGCTCGAGTTTTTTGGCGCGGTGGAAGAGTTCTTCATCGATGTGCAGCGCGGGATTGTGAGCTATGGGATCGCCGGTGGTCATTCCGATCGACAAGCTAAGCGACGCGCGGATTGACGTCTATACGCGGCTGAAGGATCGGGATATCGCCGCGACGGATGGGAGATTTATTGCGGAGGGGGAATTGGTGGTGAGGCGGCTGCTGGCCAGCCAATATCAGGCGGAGTCGGTGTTGCTGGCGGATCGGCGCGTTGCGGAAATCGCGCCGCTGGTGCCGGAGGGGGTGGAGATTTATTCAGCTCCGGCGGAGGTGGTGAACCGGATTGTGGGGTTTAAGTTTCATTCGGGGGTGATGGCGTGTGGGAAGCGGGGGAAGACTTTGGTGCTGGATGATCTGGCCGTACTCCGAAGCGAGCGGGAGGTGAACCTGGTGATTTTGCCCCAGATCGCGGCCACAGATAACCTGGGCTCGTTGATCCGGATCAGCAGCGCGTTTGGGGCGAGCGCGATGATCCTGGGGGAGAGGTGCTGCGATCCGTTTTACCGGCAGAGCATCCGGGTTTCGATGGGGACGATTTTTGGGATGCCACTGGTGCGGTCGGCGGACTTGATGGGTGATTTGCGGAGATTGCGGGGGGAGTTTGGGGTGGAGCTGGTGGCCTCGGTGGCGGAGGGTTCGGGGGAAGCGCTGGCGGGGGCGCGGCGGTCGAGGATGATGGGGTTTTTGTTTGGGAACGAGGCGCAGGGCCTGTCGGGGGAGGAGATTGGGGCTTGCGATCGGAGGGTGACGATTCCGATGATGCTGGGGACGGATTCGTTGAATGTGTCGGTGGCGGCGGGGGTGGTGTTGTATCACTTCACGCAGTACGCGAGGTGAACACGGGCGGGACGCCCGTGCCACCTTAGGCCGTGAGGTCGATGGTTTTGGGGGGATCGTCGGGGGAGGGTTCGGGTTGTTTTTTGTGGTGTTCGGGTTGGCGCTTGGGTTGGTAGCTGTCGTTGCGGTCGGCGGCGGGGTGGAGGGCGTCGGTGCTCTCGACCTGGTGCTCGAGGTCGTCGCCCTGGAGGGCGGTGTCCTTGCCGAGGTTCTGGACGCGGCGGATGTGCTTGTCCTGGGAAGTGGACTTGGTCTGCTGGACCTGAGTGCTCTGGATGATCGCGCCGGTGAATGGGTTGATCTGACTCAAGGGTTCCTCTGCCCCATTTATCGGCGCGGTTGTTGCGGGATGAGGAGCAAAAAGGGCGGGGGCGCGAAAAAACGCCCCCGGCCGTAGCGGAGGGCGCCTTCCCTGTGGTTTATGCGATCTGGCGCAGGTCCGGCTTTGCCGGAGGTGTCCGGCGGAGGCGGACCTGCGGGATCGGGGTTGAGGGTGATGGGTCATTGGGTCTCACCGGTGCTGGCCTGGGCGGGGGGGCGGGCGGTGAGGAGGCTGGGGGGGATGATCTGGGCGGAGACTTTGCGGGTGACTTCGGCGGGATCGACGGCGGCGATGTCGTTGGCGAGGAGGGCCTTGACGGAGAGCTGGGGGTCGCTGACCAGGTCGCCTTTGATGCCGACGAATTTTTCGAGGAAGGCGCCGAATTTGGCGTCGCTGCTGCGGACGTAGCAGAGGGTGCGGCCGCTGGCGGGGTCGGTGAGGCGATAGAGGGTTGGAAAGCCGTTTTGCACGGTGGAGGGCTTGAGGGTGCCGAGGGCGGTGTAGGAGATCATCTGGTCGGTGAGGCGGGCCTGGATTTCGGTGCGCTCGCCGCGGAGGGCGGCGAGGGCGCTTTCGGATTCCTGCTGGCCCTTGCGGAGGGCGAGGAGTTCGTTGCGGGCGTGGGCTTTGACGCGCAGGCTGGCGGCCTTGGCCTGGGCGACGCGGCGCATGGTGATGGGGAGGTGATCATCCTTGAGCAGGCCTTCGTAGCCGGCCAGAAGGGCGGGGATGGGGAGCTCGTCGAGGGATCGGCCGGCCATGGCGGAGAATTCGGATTCGAGGCGGTCGAATTCGGCCTGGATGGAGATGGGGCGGGTGGTGGGAGAGAGGGGTTTGGGGACTTCGATGGGGGTTATGGGGTTGGCGAGGGATTCGTTCTGCGCCTGTTCGAGGGGCCTGGGAGGATTTTGGACGAGCTCGATTTTTTCATCGTCGGGTTTGATCTCGGTTTTCTTTTCGATGGGAAGCGGCGCGGGTTTCACCGGGGCGGGGGCGACGGCGACCTGCTTGACGGGATCGACGAATTTCTGGTGGACGTAGAGGTAGGCGTCGGCGGGGGGTTTGATCTGATAATAGGCTTCATCCTCGCCGACGATTTCGACCTGGGCGCCTTTGGGGAGTTTGCACTGGACGGTGATTTTGAGGGGGACGACATTGCTGCCAGCGCGGACGTTGACGTTGTCGGAGTTGATTCGGCCGGTGTTTCCGCCCGGAGCACCGTCGCGGGTGACGAGATTTTTGGCGACGACGCTGAAGCTGCCTTCGGGGGGGACGATCTTGAGCCACTCGTATCTGATGCCGACGACGGTGACGGGTGCGCCTTTGTCGAGGCGGCCGGTGATGTAGTAGCTTTCGGCCGGGCCGCTGTGGACGACGACGGCGCTGGCGTTGATGAGGCCGGAGAACTTGAATTTGGCGTTCTCGACCTGGGGTTGTTCGTCGGCCGCGAGAGCGGGGGCGGCGGCGAAGAATGTTGAGATCAAAAGTGTGCTGAGGAGAGTTGGACGAGTGGCCATGAAGGCACCTCCGTGTGCGGTTAAGGAATGGGCATCATGCCCGTCTGGGTGGGTATTATCCGCGAGAATTGAGGGAAGTAAAGGAGACGCGGGGGAAATTGGGGAAGCGGGGCAGTCGAACATCGAACATTCAACATCGAACATTGAACGTCGAAGGGGATGCGCCGAGGGGCCGAAGATCGAGGATCGAGGATCGAAAATCGAGGGGAGAGGGCGAATGGGCGTGTGGGGGTGGGGGCGTGTGGGGGTTGGAGGAGGGAAGGAGGAGGTGGGGAGTGTGAAAAATGTGAATTTTGGGGCGGGGGAGGGGATTTGGGTTCGTTTTGTGGGGTTGATTTTTTGGGGGAGAGGAGTGGCCGGGGAGGGGTGCGGATTTGGGCGGATGGGACTTGGTTGGAGGTCGCATTCTGTCGCATTTGGTTGCGTGGGGGTGGGGAGGGAGGAATAAAAAGCGCGCGGGGTGGGCGGCGGTACCGGTTTTATGTAAAATCGGTTCAATAAGCGGGTTGCGCGCAGGGTCGGGCAGGAATTCGTCAAAAAAGCGGTGGGAAAGCGGTACTTTCCGGTACCAAAGCGGTACTTTTCGGTTCCTGAACGGTTCTTTGGGAGGGAAAGCGGGGGCGGGGGAGTGAAAAGCGGGTCCGGGGACGAGGGTGGGGGAAATGGGTTCGTTTTGCATAGTTGAGGGTTCAGGGTTCGGGGTTCAGGGTTCAGTGGCGGGGGGGAATGGGCGCTGGGACGGCTGGGTGGGAAAGACGAGCACATGCGGACCCCCTTTCTTTTAAGATGTCGGGCAAGAGTGCCCGACCTACCGTATACGCTTTCTGGATGAGAATGTTCGGGGAAAATTCGGAAAAATGCGGGAATGCAACCGCAGAGACGCGGAGACGCCCGCCACGGCGGGTAAACTCCGAATTTGGGTTTGGGCGGGGATGGGGAGGATGGAGGCGGATGGGGACGGGATGGGCGGGGGAGGGTGGCGTCAGGAGGAGAGCGGGGCGATGCACTGGTGAAATCCTACTCGAAACGATCGGCTTCGCCGTGCATCGGAGGATCGGTCGCGCGCGCGATTTGACCGGCTGCGATGTTCTGCTAACTTGCGAGTCGTTTTTGCAGCGCCCAGGTAGCTCAGCTGGTAGAGCAACGGATTGAAAATCCGTGTGTCGGCGGTTCAATTCCGTCCCTGGGCATGGAGCGGTCCTCACGGACCGCTCTTTTTTTGTAAGGGCTGCCACCCCTGGACCCCGCGGTTGGG
>JBGPEF010000251.1:0-7951 GCA_041482675.1 Tepidisphaeraceae bacterium
ACAAGGCGCCGGTGGTGATCGTGATCCATGAGATTTACGGCCTCTCCGACTGGATTCGGAGCGTGGCGGATCAACTGGCGGCCGATGGGTTCATCGCGATCGCGCCGGATTTGATTTCGGGGATGGGTCCCAATGGGGGGGGGACGGATTCGCTGGCCAGCCGGGATGACGTGGTGAAATTGATTCGCGGGCTGAAGAACGATCAGGTGATCGCGGGCCTGAACGCGGTGCGCGACTATGGGATCAAGCTGCCGGCGGCGAATGGCAAGACGGCCAGCATCGGCTTCTGCTGGGGCGGGATGCAGAGCTTTTCGTATGCCGCAGCGCAGCCGGAGTTGGGCGCGGCGATCGTGTACTACGGAACATCACCGGCGAACGCGGGGGATTATGAGAAGATCAAGGCCGCGGTGCAGGGGCATTATGGCGGGAATGATGCGCGGGTGAACGCGACGATTCCGACGGCCGAGGCGAACATGAAAAAGCTGGGGAAGACTTATGAGCCGCACATCTATGAAGGCGCGGGGCACGGCTTTTTGCGGGCGCAGGACAATCCATCGAACGCGAAGGCGGCGGAGCAGGCATGGCCGGCGACGATTGCGTTTTTGAAGGAGCACACGAAGTAGTTTTGCACTCTTGATGGATCGAATTGACGACAACCAAGAACGCGGCAGGACAATTCCTGCCGCGTTCGTTTACAATCCTATTGCGGGTCGATCAATCCCCGCAGATCTACTTCAGGGCTTCCAAGTGAAATTGGGGTCTAGAGTTGCTAGCCATCGGTTTTCCATTCCGCCCATGCTGGGATGGTAGTGGCCGCCCATGAATGCCTCGACCCAAGGCTTCCCGGCAAGGACGAAGGCCGCATGGCCGTCGAGGTACCCAACGCAGCCTCCCTGCGCGCCGTGGTTGGTCGCTGCGGTGGGATAATTGTTAATCGGCGATGGCGGGCTGTCGATCGCGTCTCGAATGATCATATTCTGAGAGGCGTTTTTGCTGGAATTTCCCTGGGTTTTCCATGCATACTGTTCAAGGCCGCCTTGCAGTGTCGGCGTTCGATTAGGAGTTCTGTAGCCATCAGGGAAGGTCTCATTCGGGTTGGTCCACATGAACGTCGTGAGCTCATAGCTGTGAGCACCCTTGAAGCCAAGTACGCCATCCTGATCTTCGACACCCTTGGCGTTGTCTCGTAGATGATCGGGGTTCTCGACGCGATGATTCGTGCTCGGGCAAATGGCGGCCTTAAAATTGCTCAGATAAATCGGGCCACTGATTGGATCCTTTGGCGCCGGCCAGGGATGCAGCGGATACAAGCTGTCATTTCCGCCTGGCCAGGAGCTGTAGAGGTACATCTTCTTCTTGTCGTCGTTGGAGTACATCATCATCGCCAGCACGAGCTGGCGAATATTGGATGTACACTTGACGCGGTTAGCGCTTTCTTTGGCCTTTCTGAGGGTGGGGAGGAGGATGGCGATCAGGAGTGCGATGATCCCGATCACGACCAGCAGTTCGACAAGTGTGAATCCGCGTTTGCGACGCATCTTGGTCTCCATTTCGTCCTAGCACTAACTTCACATGAGATGTACTACCCCTGAATCTATCACAGGACGGACCATGACACAATAGAAATGCCGGTCGACAACAGGCCATAACATTACGAAAACGTGATCATTCCGTAATGATACTTCAGGGCTTATGTGCCCGCCGTGGCGTATCCGGTGTTTAGCGGAACCAATCTTTTTCCGCTAATGAAATCAGATAATTGCCATAACATGAAAAAACGGTGGGCACAAACAATTCTGTTTGTGCCCGCTGTTGAGCTATGAAAACGGTATTAAAAAGCGATCGGCTCGGTCGCTTTACCGGTTGTATTGGAAGCGGACTTCGCCCTCGATGGTGACGCCTTCGCGCGGGGCCGGCTCGGCCTCGACGACGGCGGTGGGGGTGCGATCGACCACCACCACGGGGGCGGGCGTGTAAAGGGCGCTGTAAAGCGGAACGCTGGAGGCCACCACCACGGGCCGGGGACGATAGACCGGACCGGAGGCGATGATCAGCATGGGTTCGGGGCGATACCACTGGCGGTAAATCGGCTGCTGGATTACCACAACCGGATCGGGCTCGATCACCAGGACCGGCTGAGGCTCGATGACGACGACGGGCTCGGGCTCGACGATGACGGTGCTGCCGCCGCCGACGATCACGGTGGATCCACCGCCGATGACCACGATGGTCGCGGGGCGATAGGGGCGGAAGAGGCGATAGCGCTCGACGTAGACGGGCGAGCAGCCGCGATAGGAGTTGAAGCCGAAGAAGAAATTGTCGCCGCCGGAGCCGAAACCGAGGCCGATGGTGAAGGTGTTGACCGGGCGGACGTAATAGCGGCTGTCGAAGACCGGCCGGTCGTAGTAGGTGCGCTCGACGAAGCGGCGATTGACGTGCGTCTCGTTGATCACCGTGCGATTGATGACGGTGGTGTTGACGACTTTCCTATTGACCACGGTGGTGTTGACGACTTTCCTGTTCACCTCGGTGGTGTTGACTTCTTTTTTGTTGACCTCGGTCTTGTTGACGACCCTGCTGTCGCGATCGGTGGTGCGGACATCGCGCGTGTCGCGCGAATCGGAGGTGGGGCGGATGCGCTTTTCCTCGACGGTGGTTTTGGCGTCGATGGTCCTGGTCTCGGCGGGACGGACACGGCGATCATCGACGGCCTTGTCGGGAGTCTTGTCAACGGGATTGACGGGTTTGGCATCGCGATCGACCGGCTTCACGCGGCGGGGATCGCTGCGGTCATACGATCCGCGGGCGGGCGCGGGCTTTTTGGGAGCAGCGTCCTTTTTTGGCTCCTCCTTTTTCTCCTTTTTGTCCTTCTCATCATCCTCGCGGGCGAGGGTTGGTGCTCCGATAACCGGGGGAAGGGAAAGCGCGCGGACCAGGGTGGGGAAAGCTAAGCCTAATGCCAACATGGTGATAACAGCAGTGCGTTTCATAGCCCAAGCTCCTTAATAGGGTTGAGTATAGCCTAGCGGGAGGCGGACTCAACGGCCCTGTAGAGGTCAGACAGCAGGGGGCCGATATGGTTAGCTTCGGCTGGTTGATCCTTAGGATTAAGTGATTTGCCCTGCTGGGGTTAGATCGCGTCACGGTTTGCGGGCCCGGACCGCCGTTTTACCTGGCGTAGGAGCTGAGGGTATCGATATACATCGCCGCCATCTCTTCCATATGGTGGATGGGGACGATGGAGGGGCGATAGGTGTAGGCGAAGTGAAAGCTGTGGCCGAGGGTCGTGGTGGCGAAAACGAGGGGCATCATCGGGCCGGTGGGGGAGACGCGGATGTAATCGAGCAAGGGTCGGGGATGGTAGGCGGTGGCCCAGGAGCGGTTCATGTTGACGTTGGAGATGCCGCCGGCCAGGGGGAGGTGCTTTTGATAGAAGTGGAGCATGCGCTCGGGCTTCATGAATTTGCCGGCCGCGACGCCGGCGAGCATGCGCAGGGCGCTGGCCTGGGGGATGCCGACGCGTTTTTGTTGATGGTTCTGGCGGGCCACCATCTTCACCAGGCGCTCGGGGTCGCGCAAATCGCCGGGGCGGCAGACGACATTGGTGAAGCCGAGGAAGAGTCCAAACGCGTCGGCCAGTTCCTGGCCGGAATAGGGGCGAAGATCGACGATCGAGCCGAGGGCGACACTGTGGCGGCGCGGGCGGTGCTTGAGCGGAACATAGCGATCGCACACCTGCGCCAGGCCGGCCATGAAGACGTCGTTGAGCGTGACGCCGCGGGAGCGTGCGCCACGGAGAATATTGTCGATCCAGTTTTCGGGGAGCGAGCGAATCGCGAATCGCACGGAAAGATCCATCCCGTTTCGCTCTTCGACGCGACGGGCTCGGCGCATGCTGGAGGCCCAGCGGGTGGCGGTCAGGAGGCCCTGACCCATGGCAGCGCCGCTGCGGAGAATGCTGAAGAAGCGGCGGTAGCCGCCGCCGGCGAGCTGCACGGGGCGACGAATGGAGTTGCCGGGATCGTAGAGCCGCACGAACCATTCGCGAAGGACGGTGCGGATGGAGACGCTGTCGGCCACCAAGTGGTGATAGACGACGCCCGCGTAATAGAAGCCATCGCCGAGCAGGATGAATGGGCGGAAGGGGGGCTCGGCCGGATTGTCGAAGCGGCGGTTGAGCTGCTCGGAAATAAATTCTTCCAGGGAAGTGCCGGGGGGGACGACGCGCACGCCGTAGAGGCTCATCTCGCCGTTGAGGCACTCAAAATAAAATCCGCGGCCGTTGACGTGGACGCGGCCGAGGCCGAGATCGTTGAGCGCATCGTGCCAGGCCTGCTGGAGCGCGGAGGGGCTGGGTGTGCCTTCGATCTTGAGGACCTGGGCGGCGTTGTAGGGATGCATGACATCCCACTGCCTTGCCAGGCGCTGAAAGACGTTAATTGGAGCTTTCATCATGACGCGAGCCGAGAGTCCGTGCCCACAGGCAGAGTGTAGTGCCAAGGATGCATTATAAAGAGAGACGTTCAAGTCCGCGAATGGTCCGGTTGGCCGTTTTTATTGGAGATTTTCGGCACGATGTGAGTCTGGGCATAAGAGGTAAAATCAGGTGGGCCGGTAAGCGCGCAGGGATCGGGGAAGGAAGCCGCCGGTGTGGCGGCAGTAATCGACATAACCAGCGCCGTGATGGACGACGAGATATTTTTCTTCGCGGCGGGCCTCCCATTGCAAAAATGTCAGCATTAAAAGACAGCAGGCGAGCATCAGGACCGAGGGGAGGAGGGCCATGCTGGCGAGGAGCATGAGGGATTGAATCGCATAGATGGGATGACGGATGAATGCGTAGGGGCCGCTGACGATGAGCTGGGTTTTTTCATCGGGGTTGATGCCCATTCGCCAGGATTTGCCCATGCGTTTCCAGCAAAGGAGCGTGGCGGTGACGCCGGCGGCGATGATGAGCACCGCGATCCAGGAAATTATCGGATTGTGCGCCAGCGGGCGGAGGAGGTGGGGGAGCTTATTTTCGTTGGTGAGGGCGATGACAAAAAAGTGGGCGATCCAGATGACGACCAGCGGACGCCAGATGATGCGGAGGCGTCGGCCGAGGGTTTCGGGTGGGCTGAAATTGGCGGCGTTGCCGGTTTGCTGTCGCATTTTGTAGGCGAGGCGCAGGGCACGGGCCCAGTAGGCGGTGATGAGGATGGCGGCGAGGAGATCCGGGAGGGAGTAAACCATCAGAGGGGGGTCATTCTGATGGCGGGGGGCGTGAATTGCCAGAGGCCGATGCCGAGACGTTGCTCAGCGTCTGCACGCCGTTTACCGGCGGCTTGGCCGCGCTGACGTTCTGTGGCTGATGCGCTGCAACCCACGCGGTGCGGGGTGGGCAGAATTCCTTCACCTTCTTGACGATCTCCTGGTGGATCAGCGTGTTTTTTTCGATGTTGAAGTGATCAGTGCCGGGTTCGAGCAGATCGCGCCGCTCGGCGCGGATGTTCACGTTTTGCAGATTTCCCTCACCCTCGGCCTCGAGGGCTACGCCGCGGAAAAAGGGCAGCATGTCGAGCAGGCCGGGCTGATAGATGTTGTAGCAGAGGCGGATGTTGGTGGGCACCCTGGGGGGCGTGACCGGATCGAGGGTGATGATCAGGTCGACGGTGATATTGTGCTCTTTGAGACGTTTGGCCATCTTCAGCGCATCGTCAGCGCCATAAGAATGGCCGATGATGATCAGCGGCTCATGGTTGGGATCATCCTTGTAGCGCTGGATGATGGCGCTGCACACTTCGCCCCATTGGTCCTCTTGATAGACGCTGGCGCGGACGCCGGATTCGGCGACTTTTTTGCCGATGTTGTCGATGCCATAGGACCAGATGCCCAAAAAGCCGCGGAGCAGATAGACATTGCCGGCGTAGGGCTGGTCGGAGACGGATTGGACCCGGCCGACATCGCCGGGGGTCATGGACGCGCAGCCCGGGCCGATCAAAGCGCAAAAAATGCCGAGAGCGAGGATTGTGGGTCGTGCCATCATGTTGTTAGAGCCAAAGGTTGACGCCACTTATGGCTCGACCGAAGGATAAGCCAGCTTACAAATTGTGGCAACGGCCCTAATCGGGGCCGGGGCGTCTGTTCGCCTGATGTCGTGGTGGCTGTGAGGTTTATGTCGGCAGTAGGGTGTGCTGAAGCACATCAGATAGCCGGTGTGCTGAAGCACACTCTACAGCACACCCTACGAGAGCTCGACCTGGCCGGCGATGATGCGATGAAGCTTTTTTCCGCGAACGAGCAGGCGGCCGGCGGAGTCGAGTCCTTCGCATTGGCCGGTGATTGCATTCTCGCCATCGACGATGCTTACGCGGCGGCCGGTGAGGGTGTGAAAGCGGTCATATTCCTCGAGCAGTGCTCCGAACGGGTGCTCCTGGCGGCGCGACCAGACGCGCAGAAGTTGCCGGGTGATGGAGAGCAGGACGTCGGTGAGGTCGAGGGGTTTGCCGGCGATGAGAAGCAGAGAAGTGAGGCGATTGCGGATGGCGCGCGGGGCATCGGTGGGAGCGATGTTGACGTTCAGGCCGAGGCCGATGAGATCCACGCGGTCGATCCGCTCGCAGAGGAGGCCGGCCAACTTTTTATTGTCGTGAACGACGTCGTTGGGCCATTTCAGGCCGATGGAGTGATCGCCCGACAATTCGGCGGTGGCATTGCGGACCGCCAGGCCGGCGATGAGGGGGATTTGGTGGGGATCGCGGGCGTGATCGATGGGGAGGACGAAGGTGACGGTGAGAGCGCCTTCTCTGGACCACCAGGTATTGCGGCCGCGGCCTCGGCCGGCGGTTTGATTGGGAGTGAGGACGATGGCGGGGGCAAACAGGTCGCCGCGTTTGCGGAGAAGGGCGGCGTGATCGTTGGTGGAACGCAGGCGGGGAAAAAAATAAAGCCGGAAGGGGCGGATGCCGGCTTTCAACCGGGCGAGGTCGAAGCTGCCGGCGTGGGATGTTTTTGCTTTGGCCGCGGACCTCATCGCGAGCAACAATAGCGGGGGTTTATGCCGCCCGCTACGGTTGCTTGCCGCTGGTGCTCTCTCGATTCCTGATTGCGGGACAACGCAGCGCCGGTGAAGACCCCGCCGGGCGGCGAGGGTCTTACCGGCCGCTTTCGCTTTAGTTCCCTGCACCGGGGGAGGAGATGGTCCCGCTGAAGGAGCCGGTGGTCGTGCCGGCGACTGAGTCATAGAGTCGCTCGACGGTGAAGCTACCCGTGGCGCCGGCGAAGCGACCTGTACCGCCGGTGATCGTCGCGACTTCAACGATGGCCAGGACGCCAGGTGTCTCCGTTGGTGCGCTATGGCCCGTAAAATCTGCGGTGAGGGTGTCGCCGTTGGCGGCGGTGAACTCATACGAGCCGACCGCGGTCCTGGTGGCCAGGTTTACGATATGGGGAATCTCGACCGCGAAGTGGCCGAGCTGGCTTGCCGTTCCCATGGCCTGGATATCCACCGACAGGGTTGGAGGATGCGGGATGGCGGTAACGATGCCTTCCAGGCTGCCGCGGAAGGGCACCTGTTCTCCCGCCGCCACAGCGCGGGTCAGGCCGAGAATGATCAGGAGCAGGAAGGCGACGCGGGAGGCGGAATTGAAACACTTCATGAACTCTTTCCTTTTGATCTGCGAGACAATGGTTGGACATCGTTCCCGGCGCGCAGACCATGCGCTGGGGCGGTGCCGGGCCGGTGAGGGGCTTGCTTGACGGCAAGGACCCCACCGGCCGCTTTCTCAGTTGCTCAATATTTGCCGAACCGGCGATTGAATTGACCGTTGTCCTGGCCGTCCACGTCGCCGTCCCCGTCGAAGTCGAGGTACCAGAGGTAACCGGCCTCGCCGGCGCTCTTCTTGAACGCAGACCGGAAGAGGTCGCGATCCAACCGATCCGCGTCCCCGTCCCCGTCACTGTCGCCGAACAG
>JBGPEF010000252.1:0-7915 GCA_041482675.1 Tepidisphaeraceae bacterium
GGGGTGCCTTTTATTTAGTCTTCCGACGACCTGTATTCATTTATCATGCAAAAGCCATTGGCTCCCACACCGCCCTACAAGCTAGGACGTTGGCTGGGAAATAACAACAGGCAATATCGAACCTCCGGAAAAATAGGCAAAATGCACCGTGCCGGCCGCGCGCATCGAACGCCATTCGGGGCGTTGCACAAGCCATCTTATCGCTCCGCGCGGGATGCCCGCGAGACATCGGCCGATGGCCAGACGGTGATGTTTCTCAGCATCGATGGAAAACTCGCCGGATTGATCGGGGTAGCCGATCCAACCAAGCAATCGACTTTCGAGGCGATACGGGCGCTTCAGGTGAAGCGAATTTCGATCTAACCCACGGCGACGGCGCAGCGTCCTGAGGGCCAATAGCCCGAACAATGCTCGCACGATTACTGTGTGCGCGCGTATTGCGCGAGGGACTCAACAAGCCTCGTCATGTGGGCATAGTGCTCCTTCACTTGGGGCAAGTCTTCGTCGTGTGCGGCGCTGTGAAAGCTGCGGCTTGCGGCAGAGAGTTCATTTGCCATCTCCGTCACGTCCTTCACCTTTTCCTTGGGTACGGGACTATTTTCCGCGGCCGCCAATTGCGCGAGGGAGGCGCAGAGCTGTCTGATGGCTTCAGAATCCTTGTGTACGTCGTCGTACTTGCCGGATTTCATGATCGCGTCGAGCGATGTCATGTGGGATTGAATCTGTTTCACCGCGTCGGCATAACTTTGTGCCACGGGCTTCGTCGATTGATCCGAGGTCGCATCATCATGGTGATGGTGCGACATGTCCGCATGATCGCTGTGATCATGTTGCATGTGGTCATGGTCTGCCTGCTTTGCGCATGACACCGGCAATGTCAGAGCCACCACTGCCACAACCATCGATGTCCCAATAGTGGATTTCCAAAAGTTCACGGGAGTCTCCTTTCGTAAGTGAGTTTTAGATTTTGATTTCGATTCCATCCCGCCGCAGGTCTTCGGCTGTCGCAGGTTGCGCAACTGTCCCCTTGGGGTGCTCATACCAGCCAGGGTCGTCGTAGTTCTTCAGCTCCTTGCGGACCTTAAGAACCGTAAACATGCCTCCCATGTCGATGATGCCAAATGGACCCTTGCCACCGAGCATCGGAATGCTGTTCCTGGGAACAGGCATGGCCATCTCGGCCATTTCTCCCATGCCGGTGCTGCCCATCGTCATGTAACCGGGAAGCAGGTTGCGCACCTTCTTATCGAGACCGCCGGGCTGAACACCAACCATGTTGGGAATGTTGTGCCCCATCTGGTTCATGACGTGGTGAGTCATGTGACAGTGCAGCGGCCAATCGCCCGGCGCATCGGCCACAAACTCAATTCCTCGGGTGCTGCCAACCTGTACCAGGACGGTGCTCTCCACCTGCTGCGCCGATTCGGGAATCTGTCCGCCGTCAGTCTCACTAATCCTGAACCGGTAGCCGTGCAGGTGAATCGGGTGATGATCCATCGCGCTGAGGTTGGCCAGGCGAATCTTCACGCGCTCGCCTGATTTGACGATCAATGGAGCAGTTGCCGGAAACGCCTTGCTGTTCATGGTGAACAGATTGAAGTCCATCATTTCATTGGGATTGGGCCGCATTGTGCCCGGCTCGATCCTCCACTCGCTGAGTATGATGGCGAAATCTCGATCTGGCCGCGGACCCTTCGGATTGCGCGGGTGGATCACGAAGAGTCCCATCATTCCCAGAGCCATCTGGGTCATTTCATCAAAATGCGGGTGATACATGTGGGTGCCGTGCTGGCGAAGAATGAATTCATACCGAAACGTCTCGCCCGGCGCGATCGGCTTCTGAGTCAGTCCCGCCACACCGTCCATGCCGTTGGGGAGCAGCACGCCGTGCCAGTGAACACTCGTTGGCTCAGGAAGATTGTTTGTGACGTAGATGCGCAAGCGGTCCCCTTCGACCGCCTCAATAGTTGGGCCGGGGGTTCGGCCGTTGTAGCCCCAGCATTTGGCCTTCAAGCCCGGCGCAAACTCGTGCTCGAATTCCTCCGCGATCAGATGAAACACCTTCACTCCATCCACAATCTTCCAAGGCAATGTCACACCATTTGGCGTGACAATGGGCATGTAATCCTTTCCTGCTTCAGCGGGTGGTAGTTGGTCAGCATGATCGGCTCCCGCGGGAGCACCCTGATTGCTTGAAGGATTAGCCGTCGGGGTTTCGGCCGCGCGGGCATCCGTAACAGTTGTGAAGAAAGTATTCGCAGCGGTGAGACCGGCTGCGCCGACAAGCATCGCTCTCCGTCGCGTTATTTGCTGATTATTCATGGCTCATTTCTCCGTGTTCTTTGCGTTCTTCGAATATTCAGTGATGGTGTTGGTGTTGCTCGGCCGCATCGGGCTGGGTTGCGGGCTGAGAAGCAACTGATTGAGTGGCGGCCATGCGCGCCCTGAGCGATCCGCCGACCGCGCGCTCCAGTTCTGCACGAGCCGTCCAGTACTCTCTCAGTGCTTCGACGTATTCTCTTCCCGCGTCAATCTCCTCTTTCTTCGCGGCGAGCAGTTGAAACACGCCCACGAACATCGCGTTGTACTGAAGCTGGGTCTGCTGCACGATTTGATGCCGCAGCGGCAGAATCACTTGCTGGTAATATTCCGCGCGGTCGCGTGCAGCGCTCATTTGGTTGCGGGCGCGGCGGACCTGCGATCGGATTTCCACCGCAAGTGCCGCATATCGCCGCTGGCTTTGTCGCAGCCGCGCTTGCGCGGTGGCGATGGCGCCTTGACCCTGATTGAAGATGGGCAGTGGAACCTCAATGCCCGGACCCATTGTTTGTGTGCCATCGGGTTCCCGCGAAACATGAAAACTCGCGTTCGCCTCGGGAATCATTGCGGAGCTTCTAGTCAACCCAAGTCGCTGCGCCGCCGCCTCAACGTCTCGCCTGACCGCCGCCAGATCGAAACGATTGGAGACTGCCAGGGATTCAAGTCCCGTCGGCTCAATGTCCGACACCGGGAGCTCCGGTAGTCTTGGCGCGATTTTCCAATCGGTGTTCTTTCCCCAGACTCCCATAAGCGAGTTCAATTCTTCACGGACATCCAATGCCTCGGCCTCGGCCCTCGCTAAATCGATCTTCGCCTGCTCGTGAAGCGCTTGCTCATTGGCCAAGGCGAGATCGGTGATGTTGCCGGCGTCGTGAAGTTTCTTGGCCGCCTCGAAAGACGCTTCCGTTGCACTGGCTATGTTGCGTCGCATTTCTATCAACTGCTGGGCCGCCTGCGTCCGGTAGAACGCTCCCTTGGTTTGCGCTGCCATGCTCAATACCGCGTCTGTTACTCGCAGCTTTGCCGCCTCGAACTCAGCTCCAGCCGCGCGCTTCCGCAGGGGCAGGAAGAACAGATCAAGAAAGTCCCCAATGACATCGATCTCAAAGGGCAGCTTCGGCCTCTCGGGAAATCGCACTTCGGCACTGAGTGTCGGATTCTTCAACAGCCCGGCCTCGACCAGCCCGGCCTGAGCGACCCCAAGATCTTCGTATGTCGCCTGGAGATTCTGGTTATTGAGCAACGCGATCTGCACGGCCGAATCTGGCGTCAATTCTCTTTGCAGCAGCGAATCCAGGACTTCCGCCACTTCCTTGTCAGCCTCAGTGCCTTTATTCCAGTAGACGCGATGGCCAGTACGGTCCATAACCGAGTTCTGCACGGAACCAAATCCCACATCGCGCGGAACATTCGCACAACCAGCAGTGAGCACAAGACCTGCCATCGCCAGCCATTTAATGTTTGCCATCATTCGTGCCCTCCGTGGCCGCTCCGAGTCGTCGGCTGTGTCGGCTGCGTAGGAATGTCATTCCGCGCCAAAGTCGGGGAGCGCGGCGGAATGGCCGCTTCAATTGCATTTGGATTGGCGGGGTGCTCGGGAGGGAAGTTGAGTCCGGATTGATCAGCCGCACATCCGGTCAGGACCGCGCCGATTACCGCGACACAAAGCGCTCGAATCATGATTGTGATTCCTTCCTTCGTTAAGCATCAATGGAGGATGGGCGTCAAAAAATGACGCAATCGCACCGGCTATCGCAGACAGGGAATCCGCGCAGCCGGGTTAGAAGCAGTGGATGTTCACGTATTGAGCGCGCAGTGCAGGCGCAGAAGTGTTGGTGCCGGCGGCGGCGAAAGATCGCCCAGAATAGACCACTGCGTTTCAACGTCCGTGACCACAGCGTGCGTCACGGCGAAATGGTGAATGCCAAGCAGATTGGTGAACGGAGTAAAATCCTTCAGCGACTTTACGTTAGATAATCGAGCGGTGATGTTTGGCTGGCAATGCTGGCATGAGTGATCGTTATCTTTGGAGGGCTCGGATTCCTTGCGCTCCTGATCATGGTGATCCGCATCGCCGTGGCCATGGCATGAGGAATGACCGCCCGCTTCACGTTCAGGCGGATTCACAACGGAGGGGTCAGCCGAAGCACAGGCACAGAATAGACTGCAAAGCAGCACGGAGAGTGCCGCGACCGATCCGACGATTTGCCGCGCTGTTACAGTCACGCTCGGAAAATGCTAAGCCGCAAGACAAACGGGGTCAATTGGGAATACTCGCCGAACTGAGCAGGAAAGGATACCGGGCTCGCTTCTATTGCAAGAGTCCTGACGAATCTGACTAAACCGAAGTATGCCCTTCCAGCTTACAGCTTTGGCCGCCTGACCCACGTTCGACTTGAATGGTAACGTGCTCAAGGCCGAACTGATCATGAAGTTCGCGCGCTATCGCAGTCAGGAATTCGTCATCATCACTGGCCTCGGGTCTAACCAAATGCGCCGTAAGCGCTGCCTCGGTGGTGCTCATGCCCCAAATGTGTAGATCGTGAATTGCTTTGACACCCGGAAGTCCGGCCAGGTAGTCCCGCACTGCAACTGGATCAATTCGTTCGGGAACCGCATCCATTGCCAGATTTAACGATTTGCGAAGCAGGCCCCAAGTACCGATGGTAATCACCGCCACGATCAATAAGCTGACCAGGGGGTCGATCCAGTGCCATCCCGTAAATGCAATGACGATGCCGGCTACCACCACGCCCGCTGACACGATTGCGTCGGCGGCCATGTGCAGGAAAGCGCCTTCGATATTTACATCACGCTTGCGCCCGGTCATGAACAGAATCGCCGTCGCGGTATTGATCACGATGCCAACCGCGGCGACCCAGATCACTGTCTTGCCGGAGACGGGAGCCGGATGGCCGAATCGTTGAATTGCCTCCCATGCAATGCCGCCGACGGCAATCAGAAGAATGATGGCATTGGCGAGCGCGGCAAGGATTGATGACCGCCGCAGACCATAAGTCCGGCGCTGGGTGGGGGGCCGGCGGGAAAGATAAATCGCCCCCCAGGCCAGGAGCAGGCCCAGCACATCGCTCAGATTGTGGCCAGCGTCCGCAAGAAGCGCCAGCGAGTGAGCCAGAACCCCGAAGGTGGCCTCAATGATCACGAACCCTAGATTGAGGGCGACACCTAGCGCGAAGGCGCTGGTGTAGTTTATCGGCCCATGTTCTGCGTGATCGTGATCGTGGCCCATGCAATTATCGTTTGGCCGCGCACCAACTGCCCGCCTCAATTATCGGTCCGTGTTGCCCCTAATCGCAAGGCCGCTTAATATTATCCATCTCGATCAGTTCGGTACATGCGTGGTTTAACGCCAATGCGGCCTCTTGTCTCGATCATCCTCATTGTCTATTTCCTCGTGTCCGGCGGGCTGGGAGCGGGCGCGCCGTTGGTACTCTGCACCGAATCAGACGGTGCGGTTCATCTTGAAAGCCCATTCAATCGATGCTGCGACACCAATGAGAGTCAAAAGCGTGAGCACAAGCCCAATGTCCGGGCATTATTCTCCCATGGTGCTGTCGCGATTATCTCTTTTGACCAGTGTGGGTCGTGTGTTGACGTACTTCTCGTCAACTCTATCCAGCACGATGCCGCCATTCCTGCGGTGAAGACGGATGGCCATGCACAACGCGACATGGTAACACCGCTGAGCACTATCACCGCAGGGGTCGCTGACATTGATCAAGGTGTGGGCAGTCCCATAGTGAATTCTGCGGTGTGGGGGAGCGCTGCGCACGTATCCATTGATAGCGTTGTGCTGCGCTGCTGATTTTCCAAGACAACTCAGATTGACCGGGTAACGCAGGCCTTGGGCCGGCGCTCATGTCTTTTCTATCCACGGCCACTCTTCTCGCCAGCGTCCTTTCGAGCTTGGATTCAGCATGCAACACGCAACTCGGGTTCTACTTCTGCTCACGCTCGCTGGCTCAGTTGGCGGCTGCATCGCCTATCATCGGCAGCCTCTTGATGTCGAATCCGAATTAGCTTCGTTGCGCAGCCGCGATCTCCAGCACTTCGTGGTGGAACGCTTCCAGCCAGGACAGAGCGCCGCCGGATCAAGCCCGATGTTCGACCCATCAGACGGTTTGAATGAGGCCGAGGTAGTGGCAGTGGCGCTGACGCTTAATCCGGAATTGAAGGCGAAACGGGCGGAGATCGGCGGAGTGAAGGCCGCATTGATCACTGCCGGGTTATGGCCGAATCCAGAGGTGGCAGTCAGCCCTAAGGTTGGCATCGGCGGGGCATCAAGCTACCGGGTGGATGCGGATGTTCTTTTCCAACTGCTGAGGCCGGGGGAACGTGATGCGCGCAAGCAGATTGCTCACGCCCACATCGCCCAGACCGAGACTCAATTAGTAGCGGAAGAATTCAAACTCGTAGCTGAAGTCCGGACGCAGAGGCTGGCTGTATTGGCCGCTGATCGCGAGGTTGCACTTCTGAAAGAAGCCCTTGAACTGCGACAGAAGGCGCTCGATCTGGTGCAAAGGCGACGGCAGGCTGGCGAAGGGACCGAGTTGGAAACGTCAGCCACAGAATTGGAAATGGCCGAAGCGAGGCGTGATCTCAGGAAAGCAGAAGCCGATCTGAGAGTCGAAATCGGCGAATTGAACCGGTTGATGGGCCTGCCGCCGGACTACCGAGTGAAGCTGACTGAACTGGGTGAGCCGCTCACCGTAACCGTCTTTGAAGATGTTGCCGACGATGAATTAGACCATCGCGTGTTGGCGGGTAGGCTTGAACTGAGGACAAAGGAATACGAGTACCGCCGTGCAGAACAGGAGCTTCGCCTCGCGGTGCTTCAACAGTATCCGCGGCTCAGCCTCGGTCCGGCGCTCGAGCGAGAACTCGACGGCAGCAAGTCGCTAGGCCTGGGGCTGTCTCTTGAACTCCCGCTGCTCAACCAAAATCAGGGAGAGATCGCCGAGAAGAAGGCGGCACGGGAGCGTATACGGGCGGATTACACAGCGATGCTGCACCGGCTCCGAGCAGATGCTTTCGCGGCCCGAGCCACCGTTCGGAATGCGAAGCAGGAGGTCGAGATACAGGAAAAAGACATCCTTCCTCTTCTCAAGCGCAATCAGGATTTGTTCGAGCGTGCATTTCGTGCCCGTGAGCTGAACATTTTTGACTGGATCACGGCACAAAATCGTGCCGTGAATGCCCGCCGTGAATATCTGGACGGGCTGGTGCGATATCGAAAGGCTGTCATCCGGTTGGAATCAGCCTCGGGGCAGCCGCTAGCTCCACCCATTCCCCCTTCTACGCAGCCGAATCGGAGTGACAAATGAATTGGAATTGCAATGGAAGGATCACCGTCATGCGCAACAACATGCTGTGCCTTATTCTCTTCTGCTCACTGCTCACAGGATGCGACAGAGATGCCCCCAACAAATCTGGGGGCAACGAGAGCACACCACAGGCCGCTGCAACCACCTCTCCGGCCGAGGAGTTCCCAGAAAGCGACCCGGTGAAGTTGACGCCCGAAGCCATCAAGCGTTTTGGCATTCGAGTTGAGATGCTGTCGCGCCAGTCGCTTACC
>JBGPEF010000253.1:0-7883 GCA_041482675.1 Tepidisphaeraceae bacterium
ATCGGACAGCACATCAATCTGTCGGGCGGCAGCAATCAACAGAACATGAGCCAGCCGTCGGTGGCATACGATCCATCGAACCCGCTCAAGCTCGTGTCGGTGTACACGCGTTACCAACCTTCGGTGAATGGACGGGAGAAATCCTTCGTTGAAGGAAGATTCTCGTCGGATGGCGGTTTGAGCTGGGTCGGATTCGGGTTTCCGCGCAACGATCCGAATTGGACGCTTGCTCCCAACACCGGCGATCGCACCATGCAGCGTGCGACCGACGCCTCCGTGGCTATTGCACGTGATGAAAGTGTTTATGTCAGCTTCCTCGAACATGACGACGACGATAGCGTCGGCGCGATCATGTTCTACAAGTTTGATTTCAGCGGCGGAACTCCCAACCCCGTGCAGCTTGATGCCAACCGCCCGGCTGGCGGCAAAAGACTTTATACCTGGGTAGGCCAGGATCCAGCCCTGACGCCGACGATCGCAGTCGATACGAACGTCGATGACTTCATCGATCCCGACACGCTTGTTGAGCAAACCGATCCGTTCGTGGGCAACGTCTACATCGCATGGACAACCAACAACAATCTACCGGATCAGGCCAATGCCGCCCTTTTCAACCAGAACGCCATCAAGCTGATCGCTTCCAATGATGGCGGCTTCAGCTTTACCACGGAAAGTTTTGTCAATGACAACCAACACGGGATCGTCGATGGCGCCGCCGGACGCATGTCTACCGCAAGGCTGGTGGTCAGTCAGGGGACGGTGCCAGATGCATTGACCGGCGAGCCGCGCGTGACCGGAGGACAACTCACGATCGTGTGGGATGATTACACCGGCACCGGCAGCGGAGCCGACGACACCGACATCCTCAAAGCAGACCGGGTTGTCGATGGGGCGAAGGCGGTGGTGGCGGAAGGGGCAACCGGCCCGATCGCCGATGCGGTTGATGTTGCTGGAACGATCACCGAAACACAGACCGATTTCATCGCCACCGTGAACATTGTGGACGATCCCCTCGACCCGCTCCCGTTCACTCTGGCCGATCTGAACGTTCGCGTCGCGCTGTCGCACAATGCGCTGCAAGAGCTTTCGCTGACACTGGTTGCTCCGGACGGCACCGAAGTGCCGCTGTTTCTCAATGGCGTGAATACAGCCGGTCAGGCCTTCAATCCGACACGGGGGCTGACGGGAACGGACCTGGGTGTGGCAGTTGGGGGCAACAACACCCGCTCGGTGCTGGAAACGGTCTTTGATGATGAAGCCTCGCGCAACATTCGTGACCCGGGCGCAGCGGTGGGCTTTATTGCCCACTTCCGCCCAGAGAGCGGATTCCTGGGTGTGTTCGATGGACTCACCTCGGCCGACCTCAATGGCGACTGGATCCTGCGAGTCACTGACTTTCAGGTGACGACGGACCCGGGGAACGTGCCTCGCGAAGTTTCCCAATGGTCGCTTCAGCTCACCTCCGGCCTCACGACCGAGCGTGACAATCGCGTGGCCAATTCCGCGGTGCGCGGGGCGGTGGCGGCGCCGTTTCCGCTTCGGCCTCTGGTTTCGCCCAATCAGGGGATTGGGCCTGCGCCGACGGTTGCCGCGGATAACACTTTGGGTTCATTCAGCCCGTTCCAGGGGCGGATTTATGTTGGATATGTGGGGAAGGAATCGGACGTCGGGGACGATACCGGCATATTTCTGGCTTTCTCGGACGATGGAGCGCTGTCATGGACCCGGGGGATTGCGGTCAATCAGGATACTGCGGATGACGGTTTCTCCGGCGGCAATCGGCCGCAGTTCCAGCCGGAAGTGGCGGTTGATCAATCGACGGGAACGGTGGTGGCATCGTGGCTGGATGCGCGGCACGACGCAGCGCGGTCGCGCGTGTCAACATTCATCGGCACGAGCATTGACGGTGGCGAAACGTTTGGCCCGGACCGGTATGCCAACGTTCCGAATCGGGCGACGAACGCGGTGAACGGGAACATCGTGGACCTGGAGCCGATTCCGGACAATCAATCGGCGGGCAATCCGAACACGGAAGCGGTGTTTGGATTTGGGACGCACCAGGGTCTGACGGTGGTTGACGGTCGGGTGACGCCGGTGTGGTCGGGGAATCTGAACGGCGGGTTGGATGGAAATCGGCGGCTGCAAATCCTGAGCACGGCGGTACGAATTGCCACGGGGCCGCGAATTATATCGAGCACGACGGGGCCGGTGAGCGTGAATGATCCGCTGAATCCGCCGCTGCCGGATGGGACGCCGGCGCTGAAGCGGTTCATCGTGCAACTGGATCGGCCGGTCGATCCGACCTCGTTCACGGAAGCCGACGTGACGGTGACGTATCGGGATGTGTTCACGCTGGGGGTCGATGCGGGGATCACGGTTCCGGTGTTGTCGGTGACGCCGCTGGATTTTGGAATATGGGGACCGGCCGGGGCGGAGGGGGCCACGCAGTTCATGGTGGAGCTGGTGGATGTGTGGAGTGATATCGGAACGTACAGCTATACGATTGCGCCATCGATCAACGATCGGATGCGGCATTTCACGCTTGGGGTTGCGCCCAATGCGACAACGCCGGTCACCGCGGTGTTGCCGGATGTGCCCAAGCGGATTCCGGCGATAGGGACGGGCGGGAGCGGCGATCCGGTCAAGGACCAGACACTTTCGAGGATAACGGTCGCGGGGCTTCCGGCCGGAGATGTCATCACCGACGTGAACGTGACGGTGAGCCTGACGCATGCGGATGACAGCCAGTTGCGGCTGACGCTGATATCGCCGACGGGGACGCGCGTCCTGCTGGCGGACCAGGTGGGATTCTTCGGGGCGAATTTCGACAACACGGTGTTCGACGATAGCGCGGCGCTGCCGATCATTTTTGGTTTCCCGCCATTCAATGATTCATTCCGGCCGGTGGAATCGCTCCAGACGCTCAACGGACGGGCTGCCAATGGGGTGTGGACGCTGGAAGTCGAGGACCTGGTGCTGGGGACGACGGGAACGCTGACGAGCTGGTCGATGGAGATCGGGACGGGGACGCCGGCGTTCACGCTGGTGAACGGCAACAACACCGACCAGAACAGCAATGCGGTGCAGGGCGAATTTGCATCGACCACCGACAACGGCGACGTCTATGCGGTGCCGACACCGTCGCTGAATCCATCGTTCAACGGGGAATTCTTCCAGCCGCCGTTTGAGCGCGATTCGCTGCCACTGATCGTCACCGGGCCGCGGGTGATCAAGTCGCAGCTTTCGGATCTTTTCCCGGCGGGACCCACGCAGATCGGGTTGACGGTGCCGCCGGTCGGCGATGGTGGAACGGGCGATGAAGCGCAGGATGTGACGCTGTCCACGATCACCATCGACCAGCCCGGGGTGATGATCAGCGACCTGAACGTCACGCTCAACCTGCTGCATGCCGATACCAGTGATCTTACGATCTGGCTGATCACTCCAGATGGGGTTTCGATTCTGCTGGCGCTGGGCGAGCCGGGGTCGAACTTCACCAACACGACATTCGACGACGATTCGCTGACGCCGATTTTCGGCGGCACGTCTCCCTATTCGGGGGCATATCAATCGGAGGATGGAAGCACGTTCTTCGGAGGCCTGGAGAGCCTGGTGGGCACGCCGATCTCCGGCACCTGGACATTGCGCATCGAGGACAACGTGGCCGGCAACAGCGGCACGCTGGTGAGCTGGCAACTGGTCAACAGCAGCGCTGACGATAATCTGGCACTGAACCGCAAGGTGAGCTCGCTGGATGTGGTGTTCGATCGGGACATGGACCCGGCGACGATCACTCCGGCAAGCATCCTGCGAATGATGGGTCCGACGGGGAAGATCACCGGCCCATTCACGATCTCCGCGAATCCGCTGGGGACCGACCCCGATCCGCTGTTCCCGCGCACGTTCCACATCGGATTCCCCGAGCAGAGGCTGAGCGGCACGTACACGATCCAACTGGCTTCCTCAATTACCGACAAGAACGGCACCGCCCTGGACATGAACTTCAACGCGGGGCTGGATGCGCTGCGTGGTATCTCGACGATGCCGCCGACGCAGGTGAGCTTTGTGTCCGTGGGTGCAGCGTTGACGATTGGGAGCACTGCCGGGGCTAATCGGGTGACAACCTCGACGATCAACGTCCCGGATAATTTCATCATCGGGGGCACGCGGCTGAAACTGAACATCACCTACGCCAACGACCCGGACCTGGAGGCATGGCTGATGGCGCCGTTCAACGATCCGGCCACCGACCTGCCGATGATGATCCGGCTGTTCACGAACGTAGGAATCACCGGCACGCGGCGCAATTTCCAGGACACCGTCTTTGATGATCTGTCAACTTCGCCGATCCAGAATGGCGGGGCGCCGTTCTTTGGCCGGTTCAATCCGCAGGAACCGCTGTCGGCGCTGGTGGGGATGCCGTCGGGCGGCGTGTGGACGTTGCAGATCAAGGATGACGTGGCGAATCGGCTGGGGACGCTCAACAGCTGGTCGCTGACGTTTGACAAGCCGGTGCCGGGAACGGGGCTGGGCGAAACGGTGGCGGACCAGGCGATGGTGAGCTACCGGATCTTTGTGCAGGACCCTGCGAACCCGCTGTCGCACAATACCTGGACGGCGGTCGGCGGCGCCTCGAATAATGGCAACGGAAGCTCCGGCCGAATTGGCGGGCTGGCGCTGGATCCATCCGATCCGTCGGGCAACACGGTTTATGTGGCGGGGGCCAGCGGCGGCATCTGGAGAACGACCAACTTCCTGACCACCAACGCAGAAGGCCCGACCTATATTTCGCTGACGGACCTTGCGCCGACGTTCGGGCTGAACATGGGCGGAATTGCCGTGTTTGGGCGCAACAACGACCCGACGCGGTCCATCGTGTTTGGAGCAACCGGCGAAGGCGACACGGCCAGCACCACCTCGCGCAGCGCGGGTGGGAGCAACGGCGTGGGATTCCTGCGCAGCATGGATGCGGGGGCGACCTGGGCGCTGCTGGATTCGACCACGAACGTGGATGGGAACGGGAACGTGCTGCCGATCAATTCGCCGCTGCGCGACCACATCTTTGTGGGAACGGCGGCGTTCGACATCATCGTCGATCCGCGGCCGACTCCCAGCGGCGGCGTGATTGTTTACGCCGCGCTGACCGGGGCCAACGGCGGCATCTGGCGCAGCGTCGATACGGGCAATCACTGGCAGCTCATGCGCGGCGGTGATGCCACGGACGTGGCGTTCGAAAACAACAGCGGGACGTTTGATACATTCAGCAATCCGACCGGAAACGTTCAGGCGATCTATGCCGCATTCCGCGGCGAAGGCGTTTACCGCAGCCCCAACCGGGGACAGGTCTGGAACCAGCTCCTGGGCAACGTGGGCGATCCGCTGATCCAGGACCACAGCGATCCGCCGTCCCCGCACGCGGTGGCGGTGGATAATCTCCCCAGCCCCAACGGGGCCAACGGGCGTATCTCGATCACAACGCCGTTCCTGACGGGGAATCCGGCGGAGGATCTGGCGTATCAGGGCTGGGTGTATGCACTGGTGGCGAATGCGGACGGCAGCCTTAACGGGGTGTACCTCACCAAGGACTTTGGACAAACCTGGACGCACATCCGCATACCCACGACTCACGTCAACAATCTTCAGACGGGCGTTCCCTCGAACGATCCGGCCGAGCCCGACGTGGGCATTCTGGGCGGCGACCTGGGATTCGCGGCGCAGGGCAATTATGACCAGAGCATCGCCATCGATCCGACCAATCCGATGGTCGTATATGTCGGCGGCACGCTGGACGGCTCGCCCACCGGTTATATTCGCATCGATGTCACGGGCATGTCCGATCCGCACGCGTTCTTCACGGCCAATGACCGCTCGGACGGTGGGCTGCGCACGTTCGATTCCAACGATCCGGTCACACTCGACAAGGACCCGCGCATTGGAGCAACCGGCTATCCAGATCCGCTGAACAATCCATATATCAATCTGGTGCGGAATCCCAATTCGCCGTTTATCGGAAATGCGACGATCGGGGTTGGCAACATTGATTCCTTCACCAACTCGGGAATCGGCGCACGCTGGAAAGCGTTTGACATCGAGGGAACCGACCAGCATCGCGTGATCACCTTCGTCGACCCGGTGACGGGCCATGCCCGGATTATCATAGGCGACGACCAGGGCGTCTTCACTGCCACCGATGATGCCGGCGTGTTGAACCTGGGCGTCGAAGACAATGCCGGCTTCTTTGGCGAAGCCAGCCGCAACGGCAACCTTCAGATCACACAGATTTATTACGGAGCGGCCCAGCCGAGCTTCCTGGCGGCACAAATTGCCGGCGCGATGTTCTATGGCCAGGCGCAGGACAACGGCTCGCCGCAGTCCGATCCGAATGTGCTGAATAATGGCAACATTATCTGGATTGGTCCGGAAGGCGATGGCACCGGCATCGCGACGGATCAGACCGGGGACGGAACCATTTACCGATACAACTGGCCGTGCTGCGATCCCGAAGCGGCTGGTCCGGTTTTCACGGATTTCTTCCACGTGAACGGGATCGGCCGGACGTTCGGGTTGTTCCAGCAAGGCAATCCCGGGCGGGTGCCGGACCCGCAGTGGCCGTTCCTGGGCGGCTCGACTTTCGCGGTCAATCCGATCAACGGCGATCAGATCATCATGAGTTCGCAGGCCGGGCGTATTTTCGGCACCAGCGACCAGGGGCGCTTCTGGTCGGAAATCGGCAAGCCGGCGGTGCTGGATGGGACGTATGCGCCGGCACTGGCGTTTGGCGCGCCCGATCCGAGTGGGCCGGGCGGCGTGGATGCGACGAACTTCTACCTGTTCACCGGGACAAGCGGCGGAAAGATTTTTGTCACCTTCAACGGTGGCGGAGCGAACGGCGATCAGTGGATCGACGTCTCCGGCGGGCTGGATGGGTCCGGCGTGCAGGCGATCGTGACCAACCCGCAGCGTGGAAGTCATGATGCGTACGCGGTGACAGCGCGGGGCGTGTTCTTCATGGCCGATTCCAGGGTGCTGAACGCGACGTGGGTCAATATCACCGGGAATCTATTCAACATCATTCACAACGCGTTCGATGACCCGACGCTTCCGGGTACACGGATGAGGGCGATCTCGTCGATGGTGGCGGATTGGCGTTATTTCTTCCCGGACACCGGCGGCGCATCCTCGACGCACCCGATCCTGTTCGTGGGCGGCGAGGGAGGCGTGTACCGGTCGCTGGACAAGGGCGCGACCTGGTCGCTATTCCCGGATCAGACGGTCGATGGCGCGCCGGTGGCGGGTGGTTACCTGCCCAATGCGCACATCACCGACCTGGACATTTCACTGGGCAATATCGATCCGACAACGGGTCAGCCGGATGTGTCGAGTGGGCCGGACGTGCTGCTGGCGAGCACTTATGGGCGCGGGTCGTTCGTGATCCGCATGGCCCCCATCATCATGCCGGGCACCGTCGCGGTGACTCCGTCGAATGTGGTGAACAACACGTCGCCGACAAGCGTGGGAGGCATCAGCGCGCCGACGGCGTTTGGGAATGTCGTGAGGATCACGATCGTGGACCTGACCGATCCGGCGAATCCGGTGATCGTGGGCGGATATGACGGGACTCCGGCGACGGATATCGCGGCCAACTGGACCGATTCGACCGGGCGGTTCTCGGTGCTGATCAATTCCGGCGCATTCACCATCGATGGCACCCGGACGATCGGCGTGCATGCGAGCGATGAATCGGGCACGACGAGCAATGACACGATTCTGACGGTTCTGGTGGATACGACGCCTGCCCTGGTCGGAACCGGCAACTTTACCGTGAGCGGTGTTGAAGGGAGCTCGACGGGGAGCCAAACCGTCGCGACCTTTACCGATCCGGG
>JBGPEF010000254.1:0-7880 GCA_041482675.1 Tepidisphaeraceae bacterium
CCGGCATAGAGCCCATCCTCTCTCTGCGAGCGATGTGGCTCAGTCAGGACGACCGCTGGCAACGCTACTGGGCCTCCCGTCCCGCGTACTCAAGGGCGGCCTAAAGTGTCACGCACCCCAACCGGACAGATCGATCCGGCCGACTTGCAATCCCCCGCCCGCCGCCTACACTGTTCTGCCCCTGAATCCCCGGATGTACATCCGGGGCCTGGGACTTTGTGCTACAAGAGGTGACCGAATGCCACGCGTTTGTTTTTTTACGGGAAAGAAAACCAGCTTTGGGCACCAGAAGACCCATCGCGGCAAGGCCAAGTATCTGGGCGGCGTGGGCACCAAGATCACCGGCATCTCCTCGCGCAAATTCAAGCCGAATATTCAGAAGGTCCGCGCCGTGGTCAATGGGAGGATCATGCGGATCAAGGTGAGCGTCAAGGCGATCCGCATGGGGCTGGTGGCTAAGCCGGTTCGGCGTCGCTATAAGAAAGAAACCGCGGCGGCTGCCGCCTGATTTGCAATTTGCAATTTGCGATTTGCAATTGGAACTAAAATCGCAAATCGCAAATCTAAAATCGCAAATGTCCACGAATATTTCCCTCGATCAGGTCCGCCACGTCGCCAAGCTGGCGCGGCTGGCGTTGCGCGAGGATCAACTGGTCAAATACGCGCCGCAGTTGGGGGCGATCCTTCAGTACATCGAGCAGATCAACCAGATCGACAAGAGCGGTGTCGAGCCGATGGCCCACGCGCTGCCGCTGCACAATGTGTTGCGGGAGGATGTGGTGGAGCCGAGTTTGCCGCTGGAAGAGGTTTTGAAGAACGCGCCGGAGACGGATGGGCCGTTTTTCAAGGTGCCCAAGATTATTGGCGGGGATGAAGATTCGGCGGGGTAGCGATACCATCACATCATGCTCGCCCACGACACATTGCTCGCCGCCCGTGAGGCGATTCGATCGAAACAAATCAAGTCGCAGGAGCTGGCGCGCTCCGCGCTGGAGCGGATCGAGAAGCTCGATGGGCAGATCAAATCGTGTAATAGCGTTTATGCGGATCGAGCAATCGAGCGCGCCAAGCAAGTCGATGTGGGGCGGATCGGCGGCGAATTGGCCGGGGTGCCGATCATCGTGAAGGACAATCTGTGTACGCGCTTTGGCACCACGACCTGTTCGTCGAAGATGCTGGCCAATTTCCGCTCGCCTTATGATGCGACGGTGATTCGCAAATTGGAGGATGCGGGGGCGATCCTTATCGCCAAATCCAACCTCGATGAGTTTGCCATGGGCAGCTCGACCGAGAACAGCGCCTTTGGGCCCAGCCGCAATCCGTGGGATATCTCGCGCGTGCCCGGCGGGTCCAGCGGCGGATCGGCGGCGGCGCTGGCGGCCGGCATGTGCGTGGCGGCCATCGGCTCGGATACCGGCGGCTCGGTGCGGCAACCGGCAGCGCTGTGCGGGCTGGTGGGGCTCAAGCCGACGTATGGGCGGGTGAGTCGATATGGGTTGGTGGCGTATGCGTCGTCGCTGGATCAGATTGGGCCGATGACGTGGACGGTGGCAGATACGGCGCTGCTGCTGAAGGTGATTGCGGGGCACGATCCAAAAGATTCGACGAGCGTGCCGGATGCGGTGCCTGATTATTTGACGGACCTGGGCAGGCCGCTGAGCAATGTGCGCATTGGGATTGCCCGCGAGCATCAGTCGGGCGCTGGTGTCGATCCACAAGTGAAATCGGCCGTCGATGCGGCGATAAAAAAATACGAATCGCTGGGGGCGCGCATCGTCGAGATATCGCTTCCCCACACGGAATATGGGATCGCGGCCTATTACGTGATCGCGCCGTGCGAGGCGTCGAGCAACCTGGCGCGATATGACGGCGTGCATTTTGGCCATCGCACCAGGGACGAGGTGAAAGACATCATCGAGCTCTTCAGCAAATCCCGCGCGGAGGGCTTCGGCGAGGAAGTGCAGCGGCGGATCATGCTGGGGACGTATGCGCTTTCGAGCGGGTATTACGATGCGTATTACGTGAGCGCGCTGAAGATGCGGGCGCTGATTAAGCGCGATTTTGATCAGGCGTTTGAGAAGTGCGACGTGATTGCATCGCCGACTTCACCCACCGCGGCCTTTACCATTGGTGAAAAGACGGCGGACCCGCTTCAGATGTATATGAGCGATGTGTTCACGGTGACGTGCAATATCGCGTCGATTCCGGGGATTAGCATTCCGTGTGGGTTTACTTCCGGCGCAAAGCCGCTACCCATTGGCCTGCAATTGCTTGGGCCGACGTTCAGCGAGTCGCGGCTGCTGCAAATCGCCCACCTGTACGAATCGAGCACTGACTGGCACAAGCGCCGGCCGAAGATTTGAGCTTATGCCGCAATTCGCTTTCCCCACGGCTTTATTTTCTTTTGGATCTCACTGAAAGAATCTGGCAGTGACCCTTTGCCAAATCGCTGCCACCAATTCACAACCGTGATCCCCACTGGCTTTCGATTCTTTGCATCGCGCAGAAGAATCACCCCATCGTCAGTTTCCTCTCCAACGGTGGAAGCTCGGCGCTTTGACTCCAGGCGCACATAGAGAACATCGTTCCCAACGTCATAGTGGAACCAGATGTCACCAGGGATGGTGCCTTCGATGGTGTCTAAGGTGCTTTCCATTCCACGATCCCTCTTTTCTTCCTGCTAGCGGCGTACGCAGTTTTTACCACTCCGACGACTACGTCGGCAATGACCACAATCAACCCACGCCTAATCGACGGCTACGCGATGGGCATTTTTCACGCAACCTGCCCCCCCGCAAACGGAATTGCTCCCCTCTCATTCTCCGCCGGCTCCACCGCGACTCTGGGGATTCTCTGCCCAATCCGGCACAGAATCTCATACGCCACCGTCCCGCCCCATTCGGCCAGGGCGTACACGTTGGCGGGCGAGAGCGGATCGTTGTTCAGGACGATCACTTCATCGCCCACTCGCGCGGCCGGGACGTCGCCAAGGTCGATCATGGTGTAATCCATGCTGACGCGGCCGACCACCGGGACAATTTTCCCGTGCGCGATCATTTTGCCGCGATTGGAGAATGCCCGCAGATAACCATCGCCATATCCCACCGGCACCAGGCCGACACGCGTGTCGCGCGGGCTGGTCCAGGTCTGGGCGTAACCAATTCCCACGCCTTTGGCGACATCACGAATCAGCAGCAGGGGCGCAATCCATTTCATCACCGGCCGTAGCGGGCGATCGAGGGACGGCCCGCCGCGCGGATCGATTCCGTAAATGCTGATCCCCGGGCGAACCATGTCCAGGTGCGACTGGGGGGAGAAAAAGACGGCCGCGGAATTGGCGGCGTGGCGGATTAATTTTGGGTTGCGGGTGGCATGTGCGTCGGTCGCGGTGCGAAATCGCCGGAGCTGATCCGCCGTCAGCAAATTTCCCGGCTCCTCAGCGCTGGCAAAATGCGTACACAGCCCGGCCAATCGCAGCGATGGGAATGCTTCGATCGCCTTCACCAGCTCATCCAGCCCCGCGACCGCCATTCCCTCGCGGCCGAAGCCGGTGTCGAGCATGATCTGCACCGCCAACCGCTTCTGGCAGGCCAGGGCGATGCGGGCCAGATCGCTGGTCGCCTCGACGCTTCCCACCGTCAATATCCAGCCTTCGCGGGCCGCCATTTCCAATCGCTGCCGCTCGCGGCCGATATAGACGTTCTCCACCGGCCGCAGCACGTGAATCGGCACCGCGACCGACCCGAGGGCCCAAGCCTCATCGAGTGTGGCAACGGCCAACGCATCGGCGGCCGGGCCTTCGTGGCCCTCGAAGCTGAAATTGGTCAACGTATCGGCCAAAATCCGCGCCCCATGCCCATACGCATCCGCCTTGATCATGGCACAGACCTTCACGCCCGGCGCAAGCGCGCCGCGGATGATTTTCAGGTTGTGCAGAATGGCGTCGCGCGAGACGAGTGCGCGGGGCAGGCCAACCGTGCTGGTCGCATCCATGCAAAAGCTCGCTTCCGCCCGGGACCGACTCAGTATAGCAGTCGGGGGAGCGATAGAAAGAGAGCGGTGGGGCAAGCCCCATCCTGCGGATCCAGCGGAGCACGGAATTGACCGTCGGCGCGCGTTGCAGCCGCTCGATGAGGTTTTCAACCAGCTTCAGGCGCTCGTGGAGCTCCTCGTGGGCCTCCACGTTTCATCGTGCTGCGGCGGATTTCGGGGTGCAGCTCGCCGCGCTCGTTCTGTAAGAGTTGGAGAATGACCTGGTATTCGTTATCGCTGAGTTGCACTTGATGGGTCATAGGCGGCTCCTTGATCCTCATTTTAAGTAAAGCCAAAAAGTGGGGGAGGCACTTCTTGTCGAAAATTTGTTTCTGCCGCCGGCTTGTTTGCTTCTTAATGAAGCCAGTTTATATTTGAGATAAAAGGGTCTTGAGGGCAATTCAGAAGGAGGGCCGTATGGCGGCAAAACATTCCCAGCTCGGCTGGACAGGCAAAGGGTTCGCATTCGCTACGTTGTTGGCGTTGGCGCTGCTCGCGCGGCCGGCCTACGCGTATCCGCCGGGGTTCACTGGCTTGGGAGACTTGGCAGGCGGAACTTTTTTCAGCCAGGCCAACTCCGTCTCCGCCGACGGCAGCACCGTCGTTGGCGTAAGCGGTTCCGCCGCAGGCGACCAGGCTTTTCGATGGACCCGCGACGGCGGCCTGGTGGGCCTGGGTGACCTTCCCGGCGGAGCCTTTTCCAGCAATGCCCTGGGTGTCTCGGGCGACGGCTCGGTTGTCAGCGGCTACAGCACCAGTGGGGTCACCGTTCAGGCGTTCCGATGGACGGCGGGCACGGGCATGATGACCATTGGGCAACTCAGCGGCGGCCCCGCTTCGCGCGGCTGGGCCGTTTCACAAAATGGACTGGTGATCGTCGGTGATGGCAGCTCTCCACTGGGCTGCGAGGCGTTCCGCTGGACCCAGCCGACCGGGATGGTGGGAATTGGCGACATTCCCGGCGGCGACTTTTGCAGCATCGCCACGGCCGTCAATCCCGACGGCTCGGTCATCGTCGGCATCGGCAACGGCACATCAACCAACAGCGTCGAGGCCTTCCGCTGGACCTCCGCCACCGGCCCGGTCTCTCTAGGCGACCTTCCCGGAGGATTCACCACGGCGCGGGGATACGCCGTCTCCGCCAACGGATCGATCGCAGTCGGCGAGGGCAGCTCGACCAGCGGCACCGAGGCGTTCCTTTGGCGCGAGGGAGTCGGCATGGTCGGCTTGGGCGACCTGCCCGGCGGCTTGTTTGTGAGCGTCGCTCACGGCATCTCGGCCGATGGCACGATCGTGGTGGGATCAGGCGAGAGCGCGACGGGCACCGAAGCCTTCATCTGGGATGCCGCTCACGGAATCCGAGGCCTCAAGTCCGTCCTGACAAGCCAATATGGGCTCAACCTCACCGAGTGGCGGCTTCAGGATGCCTTCATCTCAGCCGACGGGACCGTTTTCGCGGGCAATGGGTTGAATCCATCCGGCCAGCACGAGGCCTGGATCGCCACTGTCCCCGAACCATCGGTCGCCCTGCTGGTGGCCATGGCGAGCGGGTTGATGGGCTTTCGCCGCAGGAGGCGCTGCGTTTGATCTGGAAAGTGGCCTTGACGAAGCTATTTCTGCCGGAACACAATCCGCCCCTTGGTCAGGTCGTAAGGCGAAAGCTGCACCTTCACCCGGTCCCCCGGCAGAATTCTGATGAAATGCTTGCGCATTTTTCCCGAGACAATCCCCAGAATCTCATGCTCGCTGTTGTCGAGCCTGAGCTTGAACATGGCGTTGGGCAACGCCGTGGTCACTGTCGCTTCCACTTCAATCGGCTCACTTTTGGGCATTCAGCAATTCTCCAAACCGCCCATGGTATTCCACAACCGCCCCTTGCACAAGCTGATGCATGGCCTCAACCGTCGCCCAGCGTCTCGACAATTCGCTCATAACTGTCCACCCGCCACGGCGGGGCAGTGCCGTTGACCACATCCGGAAAATAAGTCGAAAGATTGTCCCGGCTCACCCGCCACAGGCCAAAGAGCTTCACCCCCGGCGTATCAATCACATATCCGCCATCTGAAAGGCGATATCGCTTGGCCGACGTGGTCGTGTGCCGGCCTTTGCCGGTATAGCCGCTGATGGCCCCGATCCGCAAATCCAAGCCCGGCTCGATCGACATGATCAGGCTGCTCTTGCCCACGCCGCTCTGCCCGGCCAGCACGGTCGGCCCGTTGGCCAGTATTTGCCGCAGTTCCTCGAGCCCCACTTTTTCAGTGACACTGGTTTCCAGTGTCCTGACCTTCAGCGTCTGGTAGTGCCGCATCGCTCCCCGGGCAAACTCCATCTCCTCACTGTTCACCAGATCCATCTTGTTCATGCACAAAATCGGCAATAGCCCCCCTCCCTGCGCGGCCACAATCATCCGGTCGATGATCCCCCATTTGATCTTTGGCTCCTTGAGGCTGGTGACGATCAGCATCTGTTTCGCATTGGCCACGATCGGCTGCTGCGAGATGGCCTTGAAGCTGTCAGACCGGGTCAAGACCGTCTCCCGCGGCAAAATCTGCTCGATCACCGCCTCCGGCCGCCCTTTCTCATCTTTCATGGCCGTATCGCGAAACCGCACCCGATCCCCCACGATTGGCGGCTCCCCCAGCTTGGTCATGGTCTTTCTGACCACGCACAGCCAGCTTGTGCCCTCAAATTCCACATCCACAAACAGCGAATAGACCTGGGCCACCTCCCCGATGGGCAGCGCATCCACATCCGGCGCGGCCGCCTCCTCGGCCAGGCGCAGCAGGGCGGTCTGTTCCATCTTCTTCTGCTGGGCGCTGGCATCCCGCCCGGAATAGCGCTCGCTGGAGCGCAGCTCATCCTCATCCATCGCCCCCGAGAGGTATTGCGAGGTGAGGTCCTTGTCGCGAGGATTTTTTTTCTTTCCACGTTGCGGGCCCACGCCGCCACTCTAGCCCATCGCCGCCCTCAAATAAAACCGGCCCCCATCGGCCAAAGGCGCATGCTTTGGCTACGTTGGGCGATAAATCGCATCGAGGAACTAATCGATTTCTCATTTTTACCACTGACGCAAGCAATTGCTATCTGTATAACTCTCACACTTCAGTTAAGGTCCGGGCCATCATGAGACGCACCTGGGACAAGGACAAGATTCTCCAGACCCTTCGCACCCTGCACAAACAGGGCAAAGACCTCTCTTACAACCGCCTCGCCAAAAAGATTCAGTCACTGGTTTCGGCCGCCGCCTATCACTTTGGCTCCTACAAAAAGGCCGTTGAGCGCGCCGGCATCGACTACGCGGAAATCTCGCGCCGTCCCCGCTGGAGCAAGCCGCTGGTCATCAAGCTGATCAAAAACGCCAAGCGCAAGGAGCAGGACCTGCACTGGTCCGCCGTCAGCCGCCGCGGCGACGAGCTGGGGCGGGCCGCCTTTGCGTCGCTTCAGGTGAGATTATTCGGGAGCTGGGACCGGGCCCTGCACGCCGCCGGCCTGGATGCCGACCAGATCAGCCGCTATCGCAAATGGGACCGCAACACCATCGTGGCCGAGTTGAAGGAGCGTTTTTCCGATGAGGAATCGCTCAACAGCGGCGCGTTGCAGCGCGAGGACCCCGGCGCTCACGCCGCCGCCATCCGGCACTTTGGCTCCTACGACGATGCCCTGCGGGCGGCCGGATTCAAACCGGAACGCATGCGGCAGCGCCGCCGCTGGACCCGAATCGACGTGGTTCGCGAGCTTCGCAAATTCAGCCAGCGCCACGGCGGCCTGCGCGACGCCGACCTGCGCTTTGGCAATCCCGCCCTCTACGGCGCGGCTTTGCGGGTATTCAAAGACCTGGCCACCGCGCG
>JBGPEF010000255.1:0-7870 GCA_041482675.1 Tepidisphaeraceae bacterium
AGGACATGTACGATGCGCAGAAGCTGGCGATGCCGTTTTATGTCGCGCTGGGAAACCATGACTACGAGTACAACAAGGCCGCAATCGAGCGCGATTACGCCAAAAACAATCCCGATTCGCGCTGGAAATACCCCGCCCGTTATTACCGCGTCGATTTTCCCGCCAAGGATCCGCTCGTCAGCGTCCTCATGCTCGACAGCAACAAGCCCAAGCTGAGCAAGGAAGAATGGGCCGAGCAGATCAACTGGATCGACCAGGAGCTCTCCAAACCCGACGTCGGCGAATGGACCGCCGCCTGCGCCCATCACCCCATCTTCAGCAACGGCTCCCACGGCGACAACGGTGTGCTCATGCTCGAATGGGGCAAAATCTTCAAGCAGCACAACCTCGACTTCTATTTCTGCGGCCACGATCACGACCTCCAGCACCTCCAGGTCAAGGACTGGCCCATGAGCTTCGTCATCGCCGGCGGCGGCGGCCAGGGCACCACCGACATGCGCCGAGATATCCGCGGCCCCTTCTCCCGCAAACTCTACGGCTTCGCCCACCTCCAATTCTTCCCCAAGCGCGTCGACGTCCGCTTCGTCAACGGCGCTGACGGCAAAACCGTCCACCACTTCATCCGCAGCTCCACCGGCCAGATCGAAATCCTCTCCACCACCGGCCGCGACAAAGCCACCACCAAACCGCTCCGCGCCATCCAGGGCCTCAGCCAGTCCGAAACCCCGTAGGGTGTGCTTCAGCACACCAGCTCTCGTGTCTCCGTGCCACTGGCAGCTTGCTGCCAGTGCTCCTATTGTAGTGCAGGCTTTCAGCCTGCTTTTTAGGAGTAAACCATGGCATTCACCCTTCAACTCAATCAAAAAGCCCTCGACTTCGACCTCCCCGGCGTCGATGGCAAACACTACAGCCTCGCCAATTTCAAGCGCAGCAAACTGCTCATCGTCGTCTTCTCCTGCAACCACTGCCCCTTCGTGATCGGCAGTGAAGACCGCATGAACAAACTCTTCGCCGACTATTCCTCCAAAGGCGTCGCCATGGTCGCCATCAACTCGAATGAAACCGTCGGCCACCCCACCGACTCGATGGAGCACATGATCCAGCGTGCCAAAGACAAGAGTTTCCGCTTCCCCTATCTCCGCGACGACTCGCAGCAAGTCGCCCTCGCCTACGGCGCTCTCCGCACCCCCCATTTCTACCTCTTCGACGCAGGCCGCAATCTCCGCTACACCGGCCGAATGGATGACAACCCCCGCAACCCCGGCAAAGAAACCACCCACGAGCTCCGCGACGCCCTCGATGATCTCCTCGCCGGCCGCGAACCCCGGCTCGCCGTAACCAACCCCGTCGGCTGCAACGTGAAATGGAAAGGCCAGGAACGCCACTGGATGCCGCCGGAGGCCTGCGATCTGGTGTGATTGCAGGAAATCCTGTGCTAGATAAACTCGTAGGGTGGGGCTTGCCCCACCGTCTTCGGGGTGCGGTGGGGCAAGCCCCACCCTACAACACGAAACGAGGAGAAAAGAATCATGGCCAAAGATGCAGCGAATATCTGTCTCATCGGCGACAAATTCATGGGCCGCGCCCACAGCAACGCCTTTCTGAAAGTCGATAAGTTTTTCAACCTGCCGATCAAACCGGTCATGCACACCGTGGTCGGCCGAAATACCGAGGAACTGGAAGCCTTCAAGAACCGCTGGGGCTGGAAGAACTCCGAAACCAACTGGGAAAAGGCCGTCAAAAATCCCGACATCAATCTCGTCGATGTCACCAGCCCCAACAACGCCCACGCCGAGATGGCCATCGCCGCGCTCGAGGCCGGCAAGAACGTCGCCTGCGAGAAGCCCCTGGCCGGCTCTCTCGACGATGCCCGGCAGATGCGCGACGCCGCCCGCAAGAACAAGAAGAGCCTCACCTCCGTCTGGTACTGCTACCGCCGCGTCCCCGCCGTCGCTCTCGCTTATCAATTGGCCCGCGCCGGCAGGCTCGGCAAGATCCGCCACGTCCGCGCCTACTACCTCCAGGACTGGGCTGGCCCCGATGTGCCGCTGATTTGGCGCTTCTCCAAGAAAGTCTCCGGCTCCGGCTCCAACGGCGACCTGGGCGCTCACATCATCGACATGGCCCGCTTCATCACCGGCGATGAAATCGTCGAAGTCACCGGCGCGATCCAGGAAACCTTCGTCAAGGAGCGCGACATCCCCGCCCAGGGCTCCAAGGGCGGAATCGCCGCCGGCGCGGCCGGCGGAACCGCCAAAAAGGGCAAGGTCGATGTTGACGATGCCACCCTCTTCCTCGCCCGCTTCAAAGGCGGCGCTATTGCCACCTTCGAAGCCACGCGCTTCGCCACCGGCAATCAAAACAAGAACGGCCTGGAGATCAACGGCGAGAAGGGCGCGATCATGTTCGACTTCGAGGACATGAATCACCTTTCTTACTACGACGCCACGGCCGAGCGCAAGGTGCAGGGTTGGACCAAGATCATGGCCACGCACGGCGGCGATCATCCTTACGCCGCCAACTGGTGGCCTGACGCCCACGTCCTCGGCTACGAGCACACCTTCATCAATCAGGCCGCCGACATCTTCACCCAGCTCGGCGGAAAGACACCAGTGGTGCCGCTCCCCGATTTTGAAGATGCCTACAAGACCCAGCAGATCCTGGCCGCCGCCGAGCTGAGCGCCAATGAGCGGGCCGCGGTGAAGATCGCCGACATAAAATGAGGAGGAATTGAGTCATTGAGTGCTTGAATCATTGACTCATTTGATTCGCCCCTTCAATGATTCAGTGACCCGATGATTCAATGACTCAATTCCCACTATGCCCTGGACCTCGCTTTGCCAGCTCGATGAACTGAAGGAAGGATGTGGCAAATACGTCGAGGTGGGCCGATTCCAGTTGGCCCTCTTCCTCCACCAGGGCAAACCGCACGTGATGGACAACTATTGCCCCCACGCCGGCGGCAACCTGGCCGGCGGCATCATCGAAGACAGCTGCGCCGTCTGCCCGTGGCACGCCTGGGCGTTCCACCTGGAGAACGGCCAACTCCGCGACTGCTCCGCCGTCACCGTGACCACTTACCCCACCCGCGTTCTCGAGCGCGACCATCTTCCCCCCCTCGTTCAAGCTGATCTACCCACGTAACACGGGCGTCCCGCCCGTGCTCACGGGCAAGATGCCCGTGTTACGCTCCTACCTTCAAATTCTTCCCTGCCTTCGCCGCATCCATGGCAGTCAGGATCACATCCAGCGACTGATACCCTTCATACCCATTGATCGCCGGCGGCTTCTTCTCAAGGATCGACTTGGTGAACGCATCGATCACGCCGCTGGCCACCTGCTTCACATTCGTGGACATCTCGCCGACTTTATGGAGTTCCTTGTCGCCGTTCTTGTAATTCACCTGCACCCCAAACACCGGGTCGGTGCCGATGGAGAGCACGCCGTTCTGGCAATAGACGACGGTGTAGTTCTCTTCAGCGCCGTAGTTGGTCCACGACAGGATCATGCTCCCGATGACGCCGCCGCTGGTCTTCATGGTGAGATAGGCGTTGTCGTCGATGTCGATCAGCTTGCCCTCGGCGTCGCGCTTGTCGAGCGTGCCCAATAGGCCGCCGACTTCGGTGAATTCCTGGCCGAGCAGCCAGCGCATCAGGTCGGCCTTGTGTACGCCCAAATCCCCCGTCACTCCCATGAAGGCTTCGGCCTTCTTGAAGAACCAGCTCTTGCCGCCATCGACCGACCAGCCTTCGGGGCCGGGATGCTTGAAGGCGGTGCGGAAGGCCAGGGCCTTGCCGAGCTTGCCGGAGTCGAGGATTTCCTTGGCCCGCACGTGCGGCGGCATGAGGCGCTGATTCAGGCCGATCATCAGGTATTTTCCGTTCTTCTCGGCCGCCTTCATCATCGCCTTGGCATCTTCACGCGAAGTGGCCATCGGCTTCTCGCACAGCACATGCTTGCCGCTATTGAGCGCATCGATGCTCTGCGCCGCGTGCAGCGAATTGGGCCCGGCGATCACCACCGCCTCGACATCCTTGTCCTTGAGCATCTCCTTGTAATCGGTGTAGTGCTTCGCCCCATATTTCTTCCCCAATTCGGCCACTCTTTCCGCCACCGGATCGGCCAGGGCCACCAGTTTCGAATCCGGATTGGCGATGCATTCCGGAATGTGCCGCCGCTGTCCAATCGCACCGCAACCGATGACCCCATACTTAACAGGCATGTGATTTCCTCCGGCGAGACGCCAAATAATGAACTGTTGCCCTAGTTTCCCGCAGTCCCGTGCAAATTGCAAATGCTGCTTTACTGCGGTAGGTCCGGCTGTGCCGGACACTCTTCGTCCGGCACAGCCGGACCTACAAGGCCTCGAGAACCGATTTCGCGACGTATCGAATCTCTTCTTCCTTGAGCTCCGGATAGATCGGCAGGGCCAGGACTTCGCGGCTAGCTTTTTCGCTCTCCGGCAGCGGGCCGCCGCCCACGCCCATGTTGACGAAGCATTCCTGCTGGTGCAGCGGCAGCGGGTAATAGACGGAGCAGCCGACGCCGGATTTGAGCAGGTGCTCGCGGACGGCATCGCGGTTGGGGACGCGGATGATGTACTGGTTGTAGATGCTGTAATTGGCCGGGTCGATCCTGGGAGTGTTGACCTTGCTCTTGGCGAAGAGCTTGTCGTAGAGGGCTGCGTTGTGGCGGCGCGCCTCGTGCCAGCCGTTGAGGTGGCGCAGCTTGACATCCAGCACGGCGGCCTGAATCGCGTCGATGCGGAAATTGCCGCCGATGACCAGGTGATGATATTGACGCTCGGTGCCGTGGACGCGGAGGATTTTGACTTTGGCCGCGAAGGCATCGTCGTTGGTGCAGATCGCGCCGCTGTCGCCGAAACCTCCCAGGTTTTTGGAGGGGAAAAAGCTGAGGCATCCGGCCAGGCTGTGGCAGCAGATTTCCCCGTTGCGCTTGGCGCCGATGGATTGGGCGGCATCTTCGATGACCGGAATCCCCTTCGATTTGGCGATGTCGTTGATGGCCTCCATGTTGGCCATCTGCCCAAACAGATGGACCGGCATGATGGCCTTGGTTTTGGCCGTGATCTTGGCGGGGATTTGTTTGGGATCGATGTTGAAGGTGTCGGGGTCGATGTCGACGAAGATGGGTTTGGCGCCGAGTCGGGCGATGGAGCCGCCGGTGGCGAAGAAGGTGAACGAGGGGCAGATGACCTCGTCGCCGGGCTTGATGTCGATGGCCATGAGGGCGCAGAGGAGCGCATCGGTTCCGCTGGAGACGCCGATGGCGTGTTTGGTGTTGCAATACTCGGCCAGGTTTTTCTCGAACCGCTCGACAGTCGGCCCGAGAATGAAGGCCTGGGCATCGCAAACATCGTCGATGGCCTTGCGGACCTCGCGGCGGATGTTGAGGTACTGGTGAGTGAGATCGAGGAGCTTGACTTGCATGGGAGGATTCATAAACGAAACCCCCCCAAAGCGAAAGAGACATACCACCGCAGAGACACAGAGACGCAGAGGCGCAGCGGAAATAAAGTGAACAATTTTACCAAATCCATAACTTTTTTTCGAACCTTTGCCCGCCGCCAACGTACTGCCAATATCGGGGGGCCACAGGTTCCGGCTGTGCCGGACCCCTCCCCGTGAAATCCTGGGTGCCATGTCCACGTACTCGTGGGCATGCTCTGAAAAGGGGAAAAAATGTCCATTGCTCTGATCGACGAACCTGCGTCCGCTTCCACCACCGACCCCATCCCGCGCCCATCCCGCGCGCCCTCCGACCGAAAACTCCTCGCCAACCGCGCCAACGCCCAAAAATCCACCGGCCCCCGCACCCCCTCCGGCAAAGCCAAAACCTCCCAAAACGCCCTAAAACACGGCCTCTGCTCCCAATCCCCCACCCTCGAAAGCGAATGCTCCGCCACCTACCAAATCTTCGTCCAGGAACTCAAAAATGAACTCCACCCCACCACCCCCCTCCAACTCCACCTCTTCTCCCAACTCACCTCCATCCTCTGGAAACTCCAGCGCACCAACGACACCGACCGCCACCTCTTCGACCTCCAATCCCAATCCAACGATCCCCCCTGCCTCACCCTCGCCCGCGCCTTCCACCAGAACCCCACCAAAAATCCCTTCCTCAACTACTCCCGCTACGAGCGCCACCTCCGCAACTCCTTCCTCAAACTCCTCCGCGAACTCCGCACCCTCCAAAAACAACCCGCACGCATCGACCCCACCGAACCCCCCCTCCCCCCCGAGCGCGCCTGGTACCCCCCCGACTACGACTTCGACGCCCGCCTAGGCGAACAAATCGAAATCCCCGCCCGCGGTTCCCAGTCGGCCACCCCCGACTCCCCGTCACTACAAACCACAAACGACCAACAACAAACGCTCGAAATCAAACCCAATCAAACCCACCCGCCCACCTCCCAAACCCCGCCCCCCGCCTCAGAATCCAATATTTCCCCTCCCCTCTCCCCTCAAAATTTTGACGGAACAAACCCACCGCCCCCCGTGACGCCCTCCGAACCAACCACCGACAACAGACCACCGACGACAGACTATGTATCAACAATCTCAGTTGCTAAACTGTCTCATCCCGTGACCAAACTAATCCTCCTCCTGCTTGTCGCGACATTCCTCTGCGGATGCTCCGCGGACCAATATCGCCGGGAGGCGGATCGGGATGTGCAGGCGCTGATCAAGGATCGGGAGAAGCAGACGCTGGATTACACGCCGCAGGTGGAGGTGCCGACGCCGATTGTGACGAATGTTCCCAAGCGGGCGTATGACAAGATTCCGCTGACGCCGATTCCGCCCAAGATGGCGCCGCCGATTGAGATTGAGCGGGTGGTGGTGCCGCGAGCGCCGCTGGGGCCGGAGGAGAGTTTGGCGCGGGAAGCGGTGGTGGACGACAAGGGGTGGGGGAAGGAATTGGCGGAGCGGTATCGGCCGCGGATTCCGCTGGGGCCGGCAGCGCCGCTGGATGCGCTTCAGCAGTTTGATCTGTTTGCCAGCCTGCGATACGCCGTGCAGCACAGCCGGGGGTATCAGGACAAGATGGAGGAGGTGTATGGGACAGCGCTGAGCGTGACGCTGGAGCGGCATTTGTTCACGCCGCGGCCGTTTGCGACGAGCGGGGTGCAATTTACCGGGGGGCAGAAGAGCACGGATTACAAGTCGGCGTTGACGGTGACCAATGAGTTTGGAGTCAGGCAGAAGCTGCCGTATGGAGGGGAAGTTCTGGCCAGTGGGTTGGTGAATTTTGTCAATGCGATCAATGGGAACGTGGAGGATGGGGAGACGGCGTCGGTGGCGCTGTCGGGGTCGATGCCGCTGCTGCGCGGGTTTGGGATGGTGAACCTGGAGCCGTTGATCAGCAGCGAGAGGCAGTTGGTTTACAAGGTTCGGGAGTTTGAGGAATTTCGCAGGACGTTTGTGGTGGAGACATCGCGGGCGTATTTCAATTTGCTGGCCGCCCAGCAGGGGATTCGCAACCGGCGGATCAACCTGGCGACTTCGACCGATCTGCGGGAGCGCTCGCAGGCGTTGTATGACAACAATCGGCTGAGCGGGCTGGAAGTGCAGCGGGCGCGGCAGCAGGAATTGCAGGCTCAGAGCCAGTTGATCAACGCCGAGGAGAGCTATCAGAGCCGGCTGGATGATTTCAAGCTGGTGCTGGGGATGCCGGTGGATGAGGTGTTGGATGTGGTGCCGGTGGAGATGGATGTGTCGATGCCGAAATTGATGTCGGAGGATGCGATCGCGCTGGCGCTGAAATATCGGCTGGTGCTGACGACGGCCGCGGACAGGGTGGACGATGCGCTGCGGGAGGTGAAGAATTCGCGCAATGGGCTGTTGCCGGA
>JBGPEF010000256.1:0-7839 GCA_041482675.1 Tepidisphaeraceae bacterium
CGGCAACGGCGACATCGGCAACCAGGGCGTGCATGAGATGGACAAGGCGCGCTGGGCCATTCCCGGCGGCACACTGCCCAAGAGCGTAATCAGCTTCGGTGGGCGGTTTGGTTATGAAGATCAGGGGCAAACACCCAACACGCAGGTGGCGATTTTTGATTATGGCGATACGCAGCTCATCTTTGAGGTGCGCGGACTGAAGACGGGCAAGTATCACAACCAGGGCGTGGGCAATGTGTTTCACCTGGAGGCGGGGACGATCGAGGGGACCCAATTTATTCCCAAGGGTAAGACCGAAGCCGAGCCGCTGCCGGTGGGCGAAATGAAACGCGGGCCCGGCGGCGGGGACCATTTCCGCAACTTCATCGAAGCCATGCGCACGCGGAAAACTGAGGATCTGAATGCCGATATTCTCGAAGGACACTATTCGGCCGCGCTGTGTCATCTGGCCAATGCATCCTATCGCCTGGGGCAGCAGGTGCCATTCAATGCGCAGACCAAGGCGTTTGGCGAGAACAAAGATGCGTATGATGCGCTGGAGCGGGTGCAGGAGCACCTGAAGGAGAATGCGGTGGCGCTGGATGGGCTGACTTATCGGCTGGGAGAGAAGCTGACGATCGATCCGCAGACGGAGATGACCACTTCGCAGGAGGCGAATGTCATTTTGAAGGGAACGTATCGCAAGCCGTTTACCGTGCCCGAGCGCGTGGTCTGAATCAGGAGTGAGTCCATGAAGATGATCGCTGCGCTGTTGGCGCTGCTGTGCGCTTCGGCCGCGCTGGCGGGTGAGCCGATCACGCTCGATTCGCGGCACCAGCTTTTCCTTGATGACTATCTTATTGCGTCGATGAAGAACGTGAAGCGCACGGTGGAGCAGGCGCAGAAGCATCCGAAGAATCCGCTGGTTTGGCCGGGTGAGAGCTGGGAAGACAAGATGTCGACCATTTACGGCTCGGTCATCCGCGATGGGGACAGATTCAAGGTGTGGTACAAGTCGGGGATGGGCGTGGGCTACGCGGAGAGCGAGGATGGCATCCGCTGGGTCAAGCCAGCGCTCGATCTGGTGATCATCGATGGACAGAAGACGAATCTACTTTGGCGGAAGAAAGGGAAGACGGAGCCGCCGGATGGATTTCCATATTACTACGAGCTGTTTGGCGTGCATCGCGACGATCGCGAGGCCGATGCTTCGCGCCGATACAAGATGGGTTTCCTCGACATCGATTTCAAGCACACCGGCCCCGGCGGCGATCCATTTCATAAGGGCCAGCGTCGCGGGATGGGCGTGGCCGGAAGTCCGGATGGAATTCACTGGAAGCTGATCAACAACTGGGCCACCGAGGCGATTTGTGATGGAGCGACGCATTGGATGTGGGACCCAGCGCGATCGAAATATGTGCTTTACGGCCGAACGCGTAAGGCGCTGCCGGAAGTGGTCGAAGCCTGGTCGAAATATGACTGGTACAAGAACTGGTTTTCGGCGCGCGCTGTGGCGCGGGTGGAATCGGCCGATTTTGTGAACTGGGAGTTTACCTCGCCCGAAAGTGCGCCGGTGGTGATGACGGCCGATCTTCAGGATGTGCCGGGGACGGAAATTTATTCGATGAAGGTGTTTCCTTACGAGGGGATTTACATTGGGTTGCTCCAGGTGTTCCATGCGGTGCCGGATCAGAGCACTTTGGATGTGCAACTCACGATGAGTCGCGATGGAGTGAACTTCACGCGCGTCGGTGACCGCGGCGTCTTCATTCCGCTCGGCCCGGCCGGAAGCTGGGACCGATTCAACCATTCGCTGGCCAACAACGATCCGATTCAGGTGGGGGACGACCTGCGGATCTATTATGGCGGGCGGATGTATCGCCACGGGCCTTATTCCGGGCCGGACAAGGGCGTGGAGCGCGGGGGAATGGGGCTGGCGACGATCAAACGCGATCGCTTCGTGGCGTTGGAGGGATCGTTCGAGAAAGGTTCCATCGTCACCAAACCCCTGAAAATCAGCGGCAGTGCGCTTCATCTGAATGCCAAGGCAGATTTCGGAGAGATCATTGTCGAACTGCTCGATGAGCAGGGAAAATCGTTGGCCAAATCCAAGCCGATTACGCAGGATTTGACGGATTTAAATGTTCAATGGAAAAATGACCTGAAGCTGCCTGACATCTCCTCGCTGAGAATCAGCATCAGCAATGCGCGGCTATATGCGATCTGGACGAACTAAATCTTCGCTGCCCGACCTTCCCGCCCTGCTGCCCAGCGGAAACTATCCTGCAATCGAAGCTGCGCGCGTCGGGCTGGCACGTAAGGTCATTAAAAGACGGTGGGGGGCCAGATTATCGCAGGCGGAGCTGGCCCGTCGCGCGGGCGTTCGGCCTGAGACAATCAACCGCATTGAAAAAGCCAAGGTGAGTGCCGATACCGCGACCGTTACAAAAATCGTCCGCGCGTTGGAAAAGGCGGAACGAGAGAATCTGAAGGACAATAACTAGTCCAGGTTTACGGCAGAAGATCAGCCACGGTGAGCTTCACCTGTGGGAATGCCAGACAAGTTGCCACGTCTGTCGGGAGGAGGAACTTCAAGTTCGCATAACGGTGCCCAAAGGGCTGAGCATCATCTGCGACAGGTTCCCTGTATACCTCAAGCCGGTTTGCATTCAAGTTGAGGATCCAGAAGTCCTCGATTCCCGCACTCGCGTAGAGGCTTGCCTTGATCTTTGAGTCAAACCGGTACGTCGTTTCACTCACCTCAACAACCAGCAGTGCCTTTCGCGGATGATCGCTGTAATCGCGAGGAGTGCCCTCGACAAGTGCAACATCAGGCTCTGGCTCAGAGCTGTCATCTACTGCAAATGGGCCCTGTGTCCGGATCCAAAAATCGTCACCCACCGCACGTCGCAAAGCACGCTCAATAAGCCCAATCGCGACCATATGCCGATTCATCTGCGGCGCCATCTGGATGACCTCACCATCAATCAGCTCCACGCGCTGCCCCTCAAACAGGCCCATCTCAACCATTTTGTAATACTCTTCGCGCGTAAAGCGTCTTTTCCTGGGCTCGACGAGGATTGTACCGGGGTCCAGCATGTTGAATATTATACCGCCTGCGTCTGCCCCTGCGGGTGCGGGGTTTCTGCATATTCCATGGCCGCCTGAATGAACCCCATGAACATCGGCTGCGGGCGCAGGGGCCGGCTGGTCAATTCAGGGTGGGCCTGTGTGCCCAGGAAAAACGGGTGCATCTCCTGCGGCAGTTCCAGCACCTGCATGATGGGGTGATTGGGGGCTTTGCCGCTGAAGATCAGGCCGTGGCGCTCCAGGGTGTCGATGTATTTGGGATCGACTTCGTAGCGATGGCGGAAGCGAAGGCGGATTTGGGTTGAATTGTTGAACAGGCGCGAGACGAGCGTGTTGGGCCTAAGGATGATGTCTTTGCCCCCGAGACGCATGTTGCCGCCGAGGCCTTCGATCTTTTTCTGCTCGGGCAGAATGTCGATCACGGGAGCAGGAGAGCGCGGATCAAATTCTGTGCTGTTGGCGCCGACGATGCCGCAGACATTCCGCGCGAACTCAATCACCGCCATCTGGAAGCCCAGGCACAATCCCAGATACGGCACGCGGTTTTCCCGCGCGTAGCGGATGCACTCGATCTTCCCCTCGGTCCCGCGCGAGCCGAAACCGCCAGGCACGATGATGCCGTGGCAATCGGTCAGCCGCCGGGCCGCGTTTGAGGCTTCGAGCGTGGTGGTATCGATCCACTTGAGCTGCACGTTGCAATCCAGGTGCACGCCGCAATGCTCGACGGCCTTGATGATGCTGGCATAGGCATCGCGCAGCGACGTGTATTTGCCCGTCACCGCGATCGTCACATCCTTGCGCGCCCGGCCGATGTGATCGACAAACCAGCGCCATTTGGTCCGCGCCTGATCCTCATTTTTCTGATCCACCCGTTCGTGCAGGTTTAAAATCGTCAATACTTCGCGATCGATCGACGCCTCGCGCAGCGCCTCGGGCACGAGATAGATGCTCTCCAAATCGTGCATCGACACGACGCGCCGCATGGGCACGTTGGTGGCCATGGAAATCTTCTGCCGCACCTTCTCATTCACCGGATTTGTTGCCCGGCAGGCGATGATGTGCGGCATGATTCCCACCTCCATCAGCCGCTTGATGCCCAGTTGCGCCGCCTTGGACTTCTGCTCGCCCAGAGCGTTTGGCTCGAGCACATAAGTCAGCGCGACAAACACGACCGAGCCTTCCCCCTCTTCATACGCAAGCTGACGACACGCTTCCAGATAGGCCGTGTTCTCGTAATCACCGACCGTCCCCCCCACTTCGACAAACACCACATCCGCGTTGCTCTTCACCGCCAGCTCACGAAGCTTGAGCTTCACCTCGCCGGTCACGTGCGGAATAAACTGCACATCGCGGCCGAGATAGCTCCCCTCTCGCTCCTTCTTCAAAACTGCCGACATGATCTGGCCATTGGTCGTGAAATTGGCGGCCGAGAGATCCTGATCCAGCAGCCGCTCATAGGTCCCCAGATCCATGTCCGTTTCCATCCCGTCATCGAGCACGAACACCTCGCCGTGCCGATAGGGATTGAGCGTGCCCGAATCGATATTGATGTACCCCTCCATCTTGATCGGCGCAACGCGGAGTCCCTTGTCCTGAAGCAGCTTGGCCAGGGATGAAGAGAAAATCCCCTTGCCCAGGCCGGACATGACGGTGCCGACCACCACGACATACTTGTGGTAACCCTTGCGATAGCCCGGAGGCATCGGCGTATAGAACTCCGTGTCTTCCTGGCTGGCCCCGAGTTTTCCAAGCATTTCACTGCTCATGCGCACCCTCGTTTTTCAAACAGGCGCCTGCTGGGCAAACCCCGGCCGCCGTTCTTTGCCGCAGAACCGCCGCACAAACTCCGCATATTGCTCGGGCGTGTCAATTCCATGACTCGCCCGCTCCACCTTAACCACATGGATCGCCGCCCCATGCTCCAGCGCCCGCAACTGTTCCAGTTTTTCGCAAAGCTCGCACGGCGTGGGCGGCCAGGCCGTGTATTGAAGCAGAAAATCCCGCCGATAGGCGTAGATCCCCAGATGCAAATAATAGGTCGGATCAACCCCACCCGTCGCGTCGCGCTGGTGCGGAATCAGGCTGCGGGAAAAATACATGGCCCGGCCATCCAGCGCCATGACAACCTTGACCAGATTTGGATTGGCCGGATCAGCGCCGGCCGGGAATGGCGTGGCCGCTGTCGCCATCTCATCCCCCGACGACTCCAACCGCTCGATGAGCTCATCGACGATGCCTGGCTCGATCTCCGGCTCATCACCCTGGACATTCACAATGATTTGGTCAGTGAGTCCCCGTGCCACTTCGGCCACGCGATCGGTTCCACTTTGGTGATCCGGCGAAGTCATCACCCATTTCGTCTTAAACGGCTTGAGCGCCTCCGCGATCCGGGCATCGTCGATGGCGACGATAACCTCTTGTATCCGCCTGCACTTGCGCACTTGATCGACCACGTGCTGGACCAGGGGTTTGCCGGTTTCGGCGGCGATAATTTTGGCGGGAAAACGGGTGGAAGCGAAGCGGGCGGGGATGATTACGGTCGCAGCCAAATTGGTCTCACCAACTCGCCCCTCTCGCCAACAGCCGCGAAAACGAGGCGCGACGGCCAACTCAAACTGCGGGGCAAATCTACGGGCCGAGGCCGTCGCTGTCAATTCGCCCCGCAGCCCCCGCCAACAGAGTTATCGTGCAATCGGGATCGGTTGATAAGACCCGATGCATCCCGGACCTGCGACAGATCGGCAACTTACCCCCTTCGGCCGCCGCTTTCCAGATGTGATTTTCGTCATAATCAGAACCTTCTACATTTGGTTCTACAAGCCCGCCTCAAACCACAGCTTATCGGGCATGGTCCGCTCGTTGCAACCTCGCCTCAATGATGGATTTAACACCACCGCCCGCTCCCCCGGCATCGAATCTGCATATCCGCGGATGCACACTTGGACTCCGTGGGTGAGATTGTCATGAGAATAGGGTTAGTCTCGTACGAATACCCGCCGCAACGTGGACTGGGTGGCGTGGGGACTTATACGTTTCGGCTGGCCGGCGCGCTGGGCCGGGCGGGGCATGAAGTGATCGTGTTGGCCGGGCCAAGTGAAGGGGCGGAATTTGATCAGCCCAATGTCACGGTTCATCGTCTTCCCGCGCGGTATGACCCGCCTGTCTCGTTGCGCGGCGTGAAGTTCCTGTATTGGCGCGTCTTCGCGCGGCTCATGGATTCGGCCAATCCGCTGGTCTGGCATTGGCTGCGCTGGGATCTGGCGAGCTTGCCGGCGCTGGCGGAAATTCATCGGGTAACACCGCTGGATGTGATCGAAGCGCCGGAGCACGCGGCCAATGGGCTCTTCAGCGGCCTGTCGCGCAACTGGCCGATGGTCCTGCGAATTCACGGCCCATGGGATTTGTTCTTCGGTATCAATCGCAATGACGGCGCGGCACTGAACAATCTGCTGGCCAATCTGGAAAAGCAGAGCCTCCAATATGCGCAGGTGACGACAGTCCCCAGCCGGTCGATGAGCAACTTCATCACCCGGCGCTGGCACCTGCCACAGCGGCCGGTGGTGGTTCCCAATTTCATGGATGTGCCGAAATTCCGCCCGCCGCTGCCGGATAAAAGTGAGCCGCAGCGGATCGTTTGTGCGGGAAGATTGGAGCGATTCAAGGGGCAGGACGTGCTGGTGAAAGCTTTTGCGATGATCGCGCGAAAGCATCCGAATGCGCAGTTGCTGTTGATCGGACCCGATCAGTGGTCGCGCAAACAACGATTCAACGAGGTCATCGAAAGTCTCGTTCCCGATGAGGCCATTCGTTCCCGCATCGAATTGCGCGGCCCGCAGCCTCTGGTCTCGACGCAGGAGGAGTTGAAGCGGGCCACGATTGCGGTGGTTCCCAGCACCGGTTTTGAAAGTTTTTCCTTCAGCACGCTCGAGGCGATGGCGGCGGGCAGGCCGACGGTTGTCAGCCGCATCGGCGCGATGCCCGAGCTGCTCGACTATGGCCGCTGCGGCATCATTTCTTCGCCGGGGGATGCGGGAGAACTGGCACTGGCGCTGGACCGGCTGCTGGGAGACCGCGAGTTGCGGGAGACTTTCGCGGCCTGCGCGCATGAGCGGGCGCGCGATGTTTATGACACCGAGGCGGTCCTTCCGGAATTTGTGAGCACCTATGAACTGGCCCGGGAACGGTATGGACCGGTGCGGGGGCGGTTGGCCGAGCGGGAAGACCGCCTCCTCCAGTTGGTATGAATTGTAGTGCAGGCTTTGGGCCTGCGATTGCGGCCTGGAAAGGCTGCACTGCAACGAACTTTCCGGCATTTGGGCTGTAGCTTCGTATAATGGCGGAGCTACGGATGCGCAAAAGCCTGCTTATTCTCCCGGCCCTGCTTCTGCCGCTGTTTTCGGCGGCGATGGCTGAGCCCGCGCCCGATGGCACGGAGTTTTTTGAGAAGAAGATCCGGCCGTTGCTGGCCGAGAATTGCTACAAATGCCATAGCGCAACTTCGGAGAAGCTCAAGGGCGGGTTTCGTCTCGATTCGAAAGAACTTGCCCTCAAGGGCGGCGAATCGGGCAAGCTTGCGATTGTCCCGGGCGATCCTGAGAAGAGTTTGCTGATCGAGGCGGTGCGCTACAACAACACCGACCTCCAGATGCCGCCCAAGAAGAAATTGTCGCAGCAGCAGATCGATGATTTGTCGGCGTGGGTGAAAATGGGTGTGCCCTGGCCGGCGGAGAAGCCGGTCGAGGTGATTAAAAAGCCGGTGTTCAATCTGAA
>JBGPEF010000257.1:0-7828 GCA_041482675.1 Tepidisphaeraceae bacterium
CATCCTCCACGCTGATCTTGCCGGAAAAACCCGTCGCGTTAGCCTTCGCTGCATCAAATTTGAGCCAACCCCGGAGAAGACGAGTGATGAGTTCCCATTCCTGCTGACCACCGGCCGCTCTCTTTATCAATTCAACGCCGGCACCATGACCAGCCGCTCGAAGATGCAGAAGATTCGGCCGACCGACCTGCTGCTGATCTCGCCGGACGATGCTAAACGATTGTCGATCGAGGATCACCAGGAGGTCGAACTCCGCAGCAGCTACGGCAAGATCAGGATTCCGGCCGTCATTTCCGAGCGTGTTCGGCTTGGCGAGCTCTTCGCCACATTCCATTCACCACAGATCTTTCTCAATCGCCTGACCGGCCCGCACAAAGACCGGCACGTCCAGACGCCGGAATACAAGGTGACGGCCGTGCAGGTCAGCGCGGTATAACCGCGGTCGTGTCATGAAAGCGATGATTCTGACGAAAACGGCTCCGATCGCTACTTCGCCGCTTCGGCTGGAGGAGGTGGCCAAACCATCACCGGGGCCAGGCGAGGTGCTCGTCAAAGTGTGCTGCTGCGCTATCTGCCGGACAGATCTGCATGTGATCGAGGGAGAGTTGCCACGGCGGAAGATGCCGGTGATCCCTGGGCATCAGGCCGTTGGCATCGTTGATCAGTTGGGAGAGGGATCTCGCCGCCTGCAAATCGGCGACCGCATCGGCATCGCCTGGCTCCGCTCAACCTGCGGACACTGCGAATACTGCACCAGCGGCCGGGAGAACCTCTGCGAATACGCATTATTCACTGGCTACGATGCCGATGGCGGATATGCGGACTATGCGGTGGTCCGCGAGGATTTTGCCTATCAGATTCCCGAAGCGTTCGCGGATATCGAGGCGACGCCGCTCCTGTGCGCTGGCATCATCGGATACTGCTCGCTGAAGCGCGCTCAACCACACCCCGGTTGCAAGCTCGCGCTCTATGGTTTCGGATCTTCAGCTCACGTAGTCATTCAAATTGCCCGGCATCGCGGCTACGAAGTCTACGTCGCCACTCGCGGCCAGTCCCATCGCGAGCTGGCGAGGGAGTTGGGAGCATCCTGGGTGGGAGAAAATCCATCACAGCTTCCCGCGCCGGTGGACAGTGCGATCATCTTCGCCCCGGCCGGCGAATTGATCCCGCCAGCACTGGAAAAACTGAAGAAGGGCGGGACGCTGGCGTTGGCAGGCATTTATATGACCGATGTGCCGTCGATGGAGTATGAGAAACACCTCTTCCATGAGCGCGATCTGCGATCTGTCACCTGCAACACGCGCGAGGATGGGATCGAATTGCTTAAAGAGGCGGCCGAGGTCCCGGTTCGACCTCACACGACCACATATCCTTTGGAAGATGCCAACCGTGCCCTCCAGGACCTGAAGGCCGACCGCATCAGCGGTACAGGTGTGCTCCTCATTTCTTAGCAGGCTTGCTGGCATCGATGTAAGCTGCCGGGGTGACCGCGGATTGATCAGCGCGGCGGGCTTGATGCGTGGTACGGCTGGCATTTCCTGATCCGGCCACAATAACTGCGACCCCCAAAAGTCGCGCGAGCATTTTTGATCTTGGTTATTTGTTGATGCTTGACTCAGTCCAGCGGCACTTCAGCCGGATTCAATTTCTCAACGAGGCGCTCCGTGAAAGTCTTTTCCTGATGCGCTGCCGCAAATATTTTTTCCGGCGGGTGAGAGATGACCATGACCGGGCACGTCGCCAGCCGCGCCACCGCGGTGGCGGTGCTGCCGATGATGAGCTGGCCAATGCGGCCGCGCCCGTGAGTTCCAATGACGATGTAGTCCGCGCCGCGCTCCTGACTGAGCGCCGCGACTTTCATGGCCGGATCGCCTTCTTCGACCGCGACGGTTGCCTCGACGCCGGCGGGCATAATGTTAACTGCCTTATCCAGGATGGCCTCAGCGGCTTCCTGGAGCAGGGTGTAATAGTTCGTAGATACGTACGTTTCCGGCGCGAATGCCTCAACGGGATTGATGACATGCACCAGCAGCACGCGAGCGCCAAGCCGCAGGGCGAGCTTGCCGCCAGCGGCGACGGCCCAGAAAGCCGGGTCGGAGTTGTCCACGGCCACAACAATCAGCGGCTTCTCCGAACCATCGGCGACGTCCTTCCGAAGATATTCGTTCAACCGCTGGCGGATCTGTGTCAGATCGCCGCTGCCGGACAAGACCTGCCTGATGCCGGCTGCGAGCGGATGCACTGAATTGGCCATCGGCGAGTGCAGGGCTCCCTCCAGCTCACGCCTGGCCTGCTCACGTTGGCGAGTCGCGGCATCAATCTGCACCTTCTCCGTTGCTAGATATTGTTCGACCCGCAGATAATCCTGCAACGCTCGGGTTATTCGATCGGTTGCCATAAGAGCCTCCTTTGGCTGGTTACTTGCTTGTTGACACTTCACTTGAGCTGCCGTCGTTCATGCTTCGACTGGCATTTCACCTTCCGCTTTCTTTGGTTCCGGAATCTCCGTCAGCGTCGCCTCGGTCAGCAGCAGCACGCTGGCGATCGACACCGCATTTTCGAGGGCAACACGGACGACCTTCGTCGGGTCAACAATTCCTGCTTCCATCAAATCGACGTATGTGCCTTCGGCAGCATCAAAACCAAGATTGCCACTGCCGCCGCGCATTTTGGCAACCACGACGCCACCATCCGCCGATGAGTTCTCGGCGATCTGTCGGGTGGGAGCTTCCAGTGCTTTTTTCAGGATTCGCAGGCCTGTCCGCTCATCGCCTTCACACTTGGCTTCCTCGGCGGCGATGGCATCGATGGAACGAAGCAGCGCCAGTCCGCCCCCGGGAACAATGCCCTCCGCCATGGCGGCCTTGGTTGCGCTGATCGCATCTTCAATCGCCTCTTTCTTACTCTTCATTTCTGTTTCCGATGGCGCTCCGACGCGAATCACTGCCACTCCCCCGGACAGCTTCGCCAGCCGCTCCTCAAACTTCTCCTTGTCATATTGAGAGGTGGTGGCCGTGATCTGCTTGCGGAGCTCGGCGCAGCGACCTTTGATCGTCTCTTTCGCTCCAGCACCGCCGATGATTGTCGTCTTCTCCTGATCAACGACGACGCGTTTGGCTGTGCCCAGATCTGCGAGAGCTATCTTCTCCAACTCCAGCCCAAGTTCTTCCGCGAAGAACTTTCCACCGGTGAGGATGCCAATGTCCTGCATCATCGCCTTGCGGCGATCGCCATAGCCTGGCGCTTTCACTGCCACACTCGGCAAAGCTCCCCGCAGATGGTTCACTACCAGCGTCGCCAGCGCCTCGCCTTCCACATCTTCGGCCACCAACAGCAACGAGCGGTGTGCCTGGGCAATCTGGTTCAGCAGCGGCACCAGGTCTTTTGCCGCGGTGATCTTCTTTTCGAAGAGGAAAACCAACGGGTTTTCCAATACCACGGCCGCTTTGTCCGGATCATTGACGAAATACGGCGAGAGGTAGCCGCGATCAAACTGCATCCCCTCAACTACTTCCAGCGTAGTTTCAGTTCCCTTTGCCTCTTCGACCGTCACCACACCTTCTCCGCCCGCGCGCTCCATGGCGTCAGCCACCAGCTCCCCCATCGCCGCGTCATTGTGCGCTGAAATAGTGGCCACCTGCGCCTTGGCTCGCTTCGTGCCAACGGGGCGCGACAGACCCTTAATGGTCTTGACCGCAATCGCCAGACCGCGTTCCAGGCCATGTTTCAGATCAACCGCACTCGCGCCCGCGGCGACGTTCCGCACGCCTTCAGAGTAAATTGCATATGCCAGCAGCGTGGCCGTGCTCGTTCCATCGCCGACAAGTTCACCAGTACGCTCCGCAGCCTCGCGGATCATCTGCGCCCCCAGATTCTCCTCAGGATCCTGAAGCTCCACCTCCTTGGCCACGGTTACGCCATCGTTGCACACGATGGGCCGGCCCCACTTGCGGCCGATAAGGACCGAACGGGACTTTGGGCCGAGGGTGACAGATACCGCATTACACAGTTGAGAAGCGCCCTTGAGCACCTTCTCCCGCGCGGCAGATCTAAACAGAACACGTTTAGTAGCCATGAGACACTCCTATCCATTAAAGCGCAAACCACTCACCACTGGTCGAACCGCCGCGAATCGGGCGTGGGCATGTCATTGAGAATCGCCTGAAGGTGCTGCCTGATCTTCTTGTCGGCCAGAGGAATGATGCTCGATCTCCCGGATGGGGACCATCGTGCGCCCACGATCAAAGGTCGCAAAAATCCGCGCATCTCCTGCATCGCCCACAAGAATCCACGTGTTCATGATCTCCCCCGTGTGTTATCGCGACCCAGCGGGCAATTCGCAGGCCTTGTTTGCATTCGCGGCCAAAGGCCCGAAATCAACCAGCACCGAGATTCCATCCTTACCTTCGATCTTCAGTGCCGAATCTTTTCCGTTGTTGCCCTGCTGCATCCACACAGCCGACGGGTCTTTGATCACGTGTGTGACATGTCCCGATGAGTCGCCGGTCATCACCTCGATCTCGCCGGGAGTTTTCTCGGCCGTGATGCCCATCAATGGCTGCCCATGCGCGATTGAATAGACTCCCAGATTTTCGCCCAGGATCTGCACCTCAACCAGTTGGCCGCGGTAGTGCCGGCTGAAGGTGTCGAAAAACATCGGCCACTCCTCGCAAGCGATCTGTCTTGCTGACATGGAACACCTCCTATTTTTGTGTCCATGATCATGCTATTTCCGCATCGACCTGCTGCTATCGGGGCGGGGACCGATTGTTCCATTAGTGAAATTCCCTACGAGTCTAAGACTTCATCTCATTAGTAATTCATGTCCCATTCCGATGGAGAAGAATCCCCTGGCATATGAAAGTACTGAAGAATAACCTTGAAAGGAGCCAGCCATGTTGGAACGAAGCAGTATCGAAACAGCTGCGAGAATCCCGTCACAGAAACACCCTGGGGACGATCGTTGCAAGAGCGGCGATAGGCCGGCTGGCGACGCACAGCGCAGCGTCGGAGAACAAGCGCGATCTGTGCTGCCCCAAGATCCGATCTTCGGACGCATCTTGGTCGCGGTCGATGACAGCGAGCCCGCCAAGGCAGCGCTCGAAGTCGCTGCCCGTTTGGCAGGTCGCGCTGCTGCCAGCGTTAAACTGGTGTTCGTGGTGGAGCCGGACAAAGGATTCAGCCCCGAGTTCGCCTTCGCGGCCGAGCTGGGATACCAGATGCTGCGCTCTGAAGGCCAGTGGCTGCGGCGGCGAGCCCAGAAATCCCTCAATAAATCCGTGCGTTCAACCTGGGACTTACGAAGCGGCGACGCCGCGGACCAGATCCTCCTGGCAGCGCGGGAATGGGCGGCGGACGTAATTGTGATCGGCACACACGGGCGAGGCCGGCTCGGTACGCTTCTGCTGGGTAGCACCGCTCAGGCGGTCGTGACCAAAGCTCCTTGTCCCGTGCTGGTGGTCGGCCCGCATAGTTTGAATCCGGTGAAGGCCTTCCTCAAAGATCAACACATTTCCTTCTCCACTATCCTGCACAAGCCGCGGTTCACCGCTAACGATACTGCCAGCACAGCTCATGTACCCAGGGGTCAGTTTGCCAAAACACTCCTGGTGAAGCTGGATGGTCAGTTTGCGCTTGCCGTCGTGCCCGCTGATCGACGGCTGGACCTGGAGTTGCTCCGAGGTGCCACCGGCGCCATCGAGGCGAAACTTGCAGACGAAGCGGAAGTGAAGGCGTTCTTTTCTCATTGCGAAGTGGGCGCTATGCCGCCCCTTGGCCATCTCTATGGCCTGGATGTCTATGTCGATCTCCCGCTGAGTCATCAGCCTCAAATCGCCTTCAACGGCGGAACGCACGATGAGGCGATCCAAATGCCTTATCGCGAGTTTGAGAAGCTCTCGAGGACGCAGATCGTGGAGATTAGCACGATGCCCCAGCGGCCGACGCTCATTGGCGCGTTGCAGATTTGATCTGTCCCGCGCTGGCGAAGGACGTCATGAAAGAACACCCCGTCGTCGCCTATTTCTCGATGGAAATCGCGCTGCGGGCCGATTTGCCTACATACAGCGGCGGCCTGGGCGTCCTCGCCGGCGATACCATCCGCGCTGCCGCCGATCTTGGCATCAACTTGGTTGGTGTCAGCCTGGTTCACCGCAAGGGATACTTCCGCCAGCGGCTCGATGCGGATGGGACGCAGCATGAAGAGCCCGAGGAATGGAACCCGGGCGCGATCCTTCAGGAGATGCCGCAACGCGTGACGATTGACCTCGAAGGCCGGTCAGTCGTGATCCGGGCCTGGAAGTACGACGTAAGAGGCATCGGCGACAGCATCGTCCCCGTCTTTCTGTTGGATGCGGACCTCTCTGAAAATCGCGAGCCGGACCGGCGGCTGACGGACTTCCTTTATGGTGGCGACCAGCGCTACCGTCTCTGCCAGGAGGCCATCCTGGGAATCGCCGGTGTGCGTATTCTGCGGGCGCTGGGCTACCAGAATATCTCGCGCTATCACCTCAACGAGGGCCATTCCGCTTTGCTGGGGCTGGAACTGCTTGAAGAAGAGATGAGCAGAGTTGGCGCCATCGACCCCACGCCCGAGATCGTTGAAATTATCCGCGAGCGCTGCGCCTTCACGACACACACTCCCATCCCCGCCGGACATGACCGATTCACCCTGCCTCTGGTCGAAGCTGTGCTCGGCCAGCGTCACGCATTTCACGCCAAAAACGTCTTCTGCTGCGAAGGCGAAGTGAACATGACCCACCTCGCCCTTAATCTCAGCCGATACGTGAACGGCGTGGCCAAAAAGCATGCAGAAACGACACGCCTGATGTTTGCCAATTACCCGATTTCAGCAATCACCAATGGCGTGCACGCGGCAACCTGGGCCGCGCCCGCGTTTGCAGAACTTTTCGACAAGCACATCCCCGATTGGCGTAAGGATAACGCCAGCCTCCGCTATGCCATCAGCATCTCACCACAGGAAGTGTGGAATGCGCACATGCGGTGCAAAACCGAGCTATTCGATGCCGTGAAGAAGCGAACCGGAATCGAGATGAACCAGGATGTGATCACGCTCGGATTCGCTCGAAGAGCCACCGGCTACAAGCGGCCTTCGCTCCTCCTGCAAAATCCCTCTCGTCTGCGTTCCATTGCGGCCGGTTCTGGCGGTATCCAGATCATCTACGGCGGCAAAGCCCATCCACGCGATCAGGAAGGGAAAGATCTTATTAAAGCCATCTTCCGGGCCAAAGACCTGCTCAAGGATGATGTGAAAATCGCATACCTGGAGAACTATGAGATGGAACTGGGCCGCCTGCTCACAGCTGGAGTGGATTTGTGGGTGAACACACCTCAGCGGCCGATGGAGGCATCCGGCACGAGCGGAATGAAGGCCGCTCTCAATGGCGTTCCCAGCTTCAGCATCCTCGATGGCTGGTGGCTGGAGGGATGCATCGAAGGTGTTACGGGCTGGGCTATAGGGGAGAACGGCGATGCCCCGCCTTCTGATTCGGCCCAGGATTCTCAATCGCTCTACGAGAAGTTGGAGAAGACGGTGATTCCCACCTTCCGCAATCGCGATGCATTCATGTCGATGATGCTGCACTGCATCAGCCTCAATGGCTCATTCTTCAATACGCATCGCATGATGCAGCAGTATGTAATTAACGCCTATTTCCGCTGACCTCAGTGCTTCATCACCCGTTCCACTACCCAGCCAGCCCCGAATGCAGCGCTGCCAGCCAGCGCGCCAACCAGCAGCATCTCTAGTCCGCTGAGCCATGGCGAGCGCCGCGTCACCAATGTTCGCGTCGCCCCCACCACGTACAGA
>JBGPEF010000258.1:0-7817 GCA_041482675.1 Tepidisphaeraceae bacterium
CAAAATGGTGCCTGTCATACCGGGCCTCCGGGTAAAAAAGCGTCTTGGAGCCGATCACCCGATCGAGCTCGCTACTCAACTGGGACAATGATCCCCATCAGACGCCTCCCCGCGAGGCCCGGTGTGCATAGTTTCCCATTTCCCCTCCCAATCCCCGATCTGCGCAACTCTGCCTCATCTCCGATCCACTCTTCTCACGGGGGCGCTTTTACTTCGAAGGGGGGCGATTCTGTGACGCAGGCTCACTGGTTATTCGGACAGGCGCTTACCTTTTCTCTCGCTTCGTTCGGGCGCACGCGAGCGAGGTGAGGAGGCCGAATAGGATGACGGACGTTGAGGGCTCGGGGACGAAGAATACGTTGGGTTGGAGGTTGGTGAGGTCGGTGTTTCTCATGATGATGTCGGAGAGGCGGGTGTTGTGGAGGAGGTCGAGTTCAGCGGGGGTGAAGTCGGGGTCGCGTTCGTACCAGAAGCGGTCGGCGTCGCGGAGGCGTTCGAACTGGACGCGCAGGCCGGCGGCGACGAGGGGGCCGACGCTGGCTCCGGGCAAGTGGTCTTCGGCCAGTGCGCCGACGAGCGGGTCGATCGCGTTGATGTTGGGGTAGAGGGAGGCAAGGGCCTGGCGGAGGGAGAGGTTGGAGGTGATGTCGGCGAAGGAGGTGACACTGGGGAGGCCGTAGGCTTGGCGGAGGGTGTTGTAGTTGGGGAGGCCGTGGTCGCGGGCGCGCTGGATATCGATGGCGTCGAGTAGGGCGACGCGCATGTCGGTCACGAGCTTGATGTCGGTCTCGTCCTGGACTTCGACGCTGAGGCCCTTGAGGAACAGGTTGAGTTCGTTGGACGACGAGAGTTTGGAGGGGTTGTTGAAGCCATCGATGAGGGAGAGGGGGCCGCCGGGGGCGGGTTGGCCGTCGTTCTGGATGCGCAGGAAGGAGGGGGTGAGCATGGAGTGGCCGACGCGTTCGAAGATGGCGGCGAATTCGTTGAAGACGGCGGGGTTGACGTTGGGGTTGTATTGACTGCTTGTCGGCGAAGGGGCGGCCGGGCCGAGCAAGGCGGGGAGGTATTCGTTGAAGGTGATGGCCTGGAGCTCTGCGCCGACGGTCTTGCGGGCGCGCTGATACAGCTCTTCGGAGGACCAGGTGGGGTGCTGGGCGGAGTAGACGTCGACGAGGCGGTTGTGCTCGCGCATGAAGAGCGTGTGGAGCGCGGTGAGGGGGACGTTGTCGTTGACGCGGTCGTCGCCGGCGACGAAGGGTGCGGTCGGGTCGGGGCCGAAGGCGGCGCGGGGGAGGAGGTTTTCGGCGTCGCCGTTGATGTCGTTGCTGGTGCGGAGTTTTGCGCCGGGGTTGGCGGGGCCGCCGCGGAGGATGGAGGCGGTGGTTGCATCGGATCCGTAGATGACGGAGCCGTCGATGAAGGCGGTGGTGAAGTTGGTTTGCTGGCGAGGGTTGCTGACGCTGGTGCCGGTGGAGGGATTGAAGAGGGAGCGGGTGATTTCGATGGTTTGGCCGGAGGCGTAGATGTCGTCGCCGGTGGGGATAGTGAAGTTGACGAACTCGGTGGTGCCGGAGTTGGTGCGGTCGGTGTCGTGGGCGAGGAGGTTTCCGAAGGCGTAGACGTAGCCGGAGAGGTTGCGGTTATTGGGCTTAGCACCAGTCTGGCGCATCAAGGCGAGGCCGACGCTGCGGGGGTTGGGGCGGCCGGTGAGGCGCGCGGTGGCGAAGCCGTTGGCGTAATCGACGGGGGCCATGCGGGCGTAGTCGGTGGCGGCGGAGCCCCAGAAGGGGTTGGCGAGGTTGTTGCCGGTGCCGTCGAAGGAGCGGAATTCGGCGTGGGCGGGCGAGGGTAGAAGCAGGTGAATCGCCAGGAGGAAGCCGGCCGGACGCGCGCAGCGAATGATGCGAGTCATGGTATTCCCCTTTGACATGATGTGGTCAGTCCAGCGCGAGCGAAAATCACGCGCTGCGCGCAAAGGATGGCTGATCGCCTGGTCGCCGTCAAGCAAAAAACCGAGAGAACCCATGTGGGGCTGAAGGATCAAGCCTTGACAGGAATCCGGAGTTGACCGCCGAGGACTATTAGCAAATTGATTTCAGTGGGGTGCGAAGTTAATTCGATTTACTCGTGCGCGGTCTGGCCGGCACGCCGGATCTCGTGTTCCCGCCGCTGCGCAAGATCATCAACGTGCACGGGTGCTTCTGGCATCCGAGCAGCATCGCGACCTTCTGATTCACCCACCAGCGACGCGTCGAGATGGGTCGGCAGGGAGAGCGAAAGTTGCTCGTCTTCAGGGCAGGGGCACAAAATAGCAGCCCGCCCAATGCACAAGTGCTGGGCGGGTCGTAAGTACCGGGGCATCTTGAATTTCTAACGGAGAGGGGGAGATTCGAACTCCCGTGACCCTCGCGGGCCAACCGGTTTTCGAGACCGGCGCATTCAACCGCTCTGCCACCTCTCCAAATTCGGTCCCGGCCCCTGCCGGTCCGGCCGACAAAAACGCCCCCGGCAGCGGCCGAATTATAGTCCGCACCGATCCTCTAGCAACGCCGGACAAATGGCCGCAACCCACCCAAACCGAATCTCTTATCTAAAGCCACCCATCCCACTCGTCGATGCTCATCCGAAGAGGTGGATAATGGAAGAAGTTAACCAGCCAGAAAATACCCTGCCCGAATCAACCGAATCTCAGGCCGATCTGCCGCCCCAGACCGAGGCCGAGCGCCGCGCTGAGGCCGACAAGAACCGCCGCAAATCCGTCGTCGACCGACGCGCTGGCATCGACCGCCGGCAGCTTGAGACCGACTCGGAGGACCTGGCCGTCGAACGCCGGGCCGCCGAACGCCGCAAAGACACCGGTCTGGAACGCCGCCGCGGCCCCGGCCGCCGCCGCTCCGACGACCGCCGCTCGGCCGAGGAGGGTGAGATGACCGTCGAGCAATTCGAATTCTGCATGGCCATCGAGACCTACAAAAAGGTCAACAAGCGCCTCTTCCCCACCTGGACCGAAGTGCTCGAAGTGATCACCCAGTTGGGCTATCGCAAAGTCTGCACGCGCAACATCAAGCTCGAAAACTGCCCCGAACCGGCCATCATGAAAATTCCCGCGTAGGGTGGGCATTGCCCACCTTCGCGGTAGGTCGGGCACTCCTGCCCGACATCCTCTTTGACAATCTAATACAGTCGCGTCGGCTCCGTCTCCACTGCCGGCTTGGTCAGGGAACGGCTGGTCATCTTCACCTCAAACCGGACATCCCCCGGCCGGCCGGCCTTGGCCTCGATGCGCCACTCGGCCGTCTTCTCGGGCTCCAGGCGCAACACCGGTTCGAATGTGATCACCTGTCCATCAACCCGCGCGTTGGTGGTGCCGCTGGAGCGGACGAAGGTCTCCTCCTCCGGAAGCGTGGCCACGATGCGGATGTCCTGATCGTCTCCGCTCCCCTGGTTCTTGACCGTGATGCGATAGACCACGTTCTCGCCGATCTTGATGGCATCCTCGACATCCACCACCTCCAGCCGCAATGCCGGCAGGGTGCCGACGTTGGTGGCGATGCTGGTCTGGACCGGCGATGCACACTCGGCGCTGGCAGACGCGGTGGCCTTCATCTCGCCTTCGCGGATCATGCGGACGTTGAAGTCCACCGTTCGCGACTCGCCGGGGGCCAGCGTGCCAAGGTCCCGGCTGGCATCGTTGGCGCCGGCGACGGCGCGGGAGATGGTCCCCGAAGGCTTGGCAGTGTCTGCGGGAGTGTCCTTGTCTAAGGTGCCGCCGGACTTCTCCTCGGTGGCGGCGGCCGCAACGAGCTCAGCGCGGCCGCCAGTGTCGAGCTTCAGCATCACCCGGCGCGCGGGGGTGTCGCCGACGTTCTTCACCGTCGCCTGGAAATTGGCCCGCTTGTTGATGTACTCCGAGCTGGGGCCGCGGAGCGAGACCTCGAGCTTGGGCTGGCGCACGGCGATTGCCACCTTCTCCGAGAGGACTTCCTTGCCGCCGCCGCGCGCGGTGGCCTCGCTGGTGAAGGTGCCGGCGCGGGCGGCCTTGACACGGACGGTCACCTCCTTGGTCTTGCCTTCGGGAAGATCGCCGACATCGACGGCCACGGCATTGCGGCCATCTTCGGTGGTCAGACCCTCGGGCAGCTTCTCCTCGATGCGCACGTTGCGCTCGGTGCCGGTGCCGACGTTGCTGACCATGTACTTGATGGCGATGGGCTCGCAGACATCCGCATCCTTGGCCGCCTCCTTGGTGAGCTTGAGGATGGGATTGATGACCGAGGTGCTGCTGCACAGGGTCGGCGTGTAGGCGACGACCACGCAACTGTCGATATGGCCGGGCTTGCTGGGGGTGCCGCTGATGCGGATCATCTTCGACTGCTTGGGGGGAAGATCGCCCAGCTCAAAGGCGTGGATATCGGCCTCCACCTTGCCCTGCGGCTCAGCTCGGGTGATGGCAAAGTCCGCGGGGAGCTTCTCGCGGACGATCACGCTTGCGAGAGTCGCGTTGGTCAGGTTGGTCACCTTGATCTGATACTCGTAGGGCTCGCCGAGACGCACCTCAGGGGGTGACATGCGCTCCACCAACACAGCGCTGGTGGCTCGATTGCCGGTGGGATAGGCCAGGGCCACGCGGCTGCTGTCGGCGGAGTCTTCGCGGGCGTCGCGGATGCGTTCCTCGCGCACTCGCCGTCGCTCGCCGGTGCTGGTGTCATCGCCATCGCGCTGCCGCTCGGCACGTGCCTCATCGCTCTCGACAGGGCCGTTGGAGGCACATCCAACCAGCAGGGGGCCGGCCGAAAGAAGGAGCAATCCGAGCACACCGACAGAGAGTGACCGATTCATGACATCTCCAGTGAATGGCAAGACCTCAAGATGTGCCGCCACCCGACCCGGCCATCGCAGACACCATCCAAGCATCAACCCCTCGAAACGGTCAACGTGCAAATTCGCCGCCGCCTTCCCCTCCTGTGGCTTTGGTGATAAGTTCAACGGCGATGTCGCAAGCTCCTGGCCAACCTCCGGCCAACACGGAATCCTTCCTCCCCCAATCCACGGTCATGATTGTCGATGACAACGTCCAGAACGTGGAGTTGCTCCAGGCGTTCCTGGAGGCGCTGCCGGTGAAGATCGTCACGGCCTATGACGGGGTGGAGGCGCTGGAGAAGGTGGAGCAGTACAACCCGGACCTGATCCTGCTGGACATCATGATGCCGCGGATGAGCGGGTTTCAGGTGTGCCGGACGCTGAAGGGGAATCAGAAGACGCGGGACATTCAGATCCTGATGGTGACAGCCCTTAATGAGCTGGGGGATATTGAGCAGGCCTCGGAATGCGGCACGGATGACTTTGTCAGCAAGCCGGTCAACAAGTTTGAGCTGCTGACGCGGGTGAAGAGTTTGCTGCGGGTCCGGCATCTGAAGAATGAGCTGGAGCGAGCACTGACCTACCTCAATGAGATCGAGCACGACGACGAAGCCCTCTAACGAGACAATCATGAAGACTGCACTGCATCTCTTCCTTTGCACATTGCTGTCGGCGTTGGTTCTCCTGGGCTGTTCGGGGCCGGCGGGGACGCAGAAGTATGAGGAGAAGGGATTGAATCCTCGGGGGAAAGAGGCCGGCTCGGCCGCGCACGGTGCGGCGGCTCAACCGTCAGCGCAGACTTCGAGTGGTGAGAACTATGGGGAGGAAGTCTCGCGGCTGGTTTATGAGAAGGATGAGATTGTATCGGTCTTGAAGAATGGCATGGTGGTGATCGCCAAGCGCGTGCCGTCGCCGGCGGTGGCGGTGCGGGGATATGTGATGGCGGGTGGGGTGTATGAGGGACAGTGGCTGGGTGGGGGGTTGTCGCATCTGCTCGAGCATCTGGTGGCGGGGGGGACCAATGAGCGGCGGACGGAAGAGCAGAATCGGAATCTGCTTCAGCAGATTGGGAACAACTCCAATGCGTATACCACCAACGATCACACGGCCTATTTCGTTAACACGACTCCGGAGAATGTGGATGCGGCGGTGGATCTGGTGGCGGGGTGGATGCTGGGGGCGAAGATCACGCCGGCCGAGTATGCGCGGGAATATGAGGTGGTGCAGCGCGAGCTGGAGAAGGACATGGGGGAGCCGGATTGGGTTTTTTACTACCTGACGGTTCGCAATCGGTATCAGGTGAGCCCGATGAGGGTTCCGACCATTGGTTATAAGGAAGTGATCCAGGGTCTGTCGCGCGATGATGTCTATGCCTATTACAAGAAGGCGTATCAGCCCAACAACATGGTGTTTGCGGTGGCCGGGAATCTGGAGCCGCAGCGGATGCTGGAGGCGGTGCAGAAAAACGTCGCATCGAATCCGCCGGGACGGGCGTTTGGCCATGATATTGAGGAGGAGCCCGCGGTGACGGCGCCGCGAACGGTGGTGGCCACGTTTCCGAAGCTGGGGCAGGCGAAATTGGAATTGGCATTTCCGAGCATTCGGCTGGTGAATCCGGATCTGTATGCGCTGGATCTGCTGGCCACGATCCTGGGGCGCGGCGAAAGTTCGATTTTGATCGAGGAGATTCGCGACAAGCGCGGGCTGGTTTCGGCGATTGGGGCGAGCGACAACACGCCGCAGTTTGTGGATGGCGCGTTTGAGATCGATATGGAATTGCCAACGGAGAAGATGGGCGAGGCGACGTCGGCCGTGCTCGAGGAATTGGAGAAGATCAAGAAGGAGGGAGTGAGCGAAGAGCGGCTGGCGCGGGCCAAGACGCAGACGAAAACAGCGCGGGCATTCGCGACGCAGACGGCGGAGGCGGTGGCGGCGTCGCTGGCGACGGATTTCATCTCGACGGGGGACATTCATTTCAGCGACCGCTATGTGGAGCGAAGTGAAAAAGTCACAGCGCAGCAGATCAAGGATGTGGCGAATCGGTATTTTGATCGGCAGAAACTGCTGACGACGGCGATGGTGCCGGAGGAGGCGGTGGGCAAGGATGCGTTTGCCGGGGCCGAGAAGCTGATTCGGCCGATTGCGGCGACGACGCAGGAGCCCAAGACGGCGGCGGCGGCGAATAAGGTTGCGAAGGTTGATCTGGAGGGTGGGACGACGCTGCTGCTGAGGCGGGTGGATACGTCGCCGGTGGTGGTGATGCGGCTCTATTCGCTGGGGGGATTGACGGCGGAGGATGCGAAGACCAATGGCATGGGGAACCTGGCGATGAGCCTGATCTCGCGCGGGACCAAGACGCGCTCGGCGCAGGAGATCGCGCAATTTTTTGATTCAATCGGGGGCGATCTGGCGGCCACCAGCGGGAACAATTCGTGGAACTGGTCGGCGATGTGTTTGAAGGATGATCTGGGCAAGACGCTGGAGGTGTTTGCGGATGTGGTGAGGAATCCGATCTTTCCCGACACCGAAGTGACGGCGATGAAAAAGCGCGTGACGGCGGCCATCGAGAGCCAGGATGCCGACTGGTTTGCGGCGTCGATGCGGTTTTTCCGCAAGACGTATTTTGGGCCGATGAATTCGCCGTATCAGTTCATGACCATCGGGACCAGGGAGAATGTCGCGGCGTTTACGCCGGATCAGATCAGGCAGTATTACAGCGACAAGATCATCAAACCGAGAAGGGTGCTGGCGGTTTATGGCGATATTGATATTGAGAAGGCGCGAAGTGCTGTCGAGAAACATTTCGGTGCCGCCAGGAAGCCTGGCGACTCGTCGAACGTCGGCATTATCGGTGCAGAGATCAGCATCGGTAATCGAGCTCCATCCATCGACGTCAAACAAGTCAAGATAAACAAATCCCCCAACCCTCAAACCGGCGTCATCATCGGCTTCAACGC
>JBGPEF010000259.1:0-7780 GCA_041482675.1 Tepidisphaeraceae bacterium
CCAGGCATTTTGTCTCGAAGTACACGGAGGAGCAGTACAACACGACACCAGGATTGCTGATGGGGACGGGACCGTATCGGATGAAGAAGGGCCCGGCGGAGTGGAAGCCGGGGGACCTGATCGAGCTGGTGCGCAACGAGCGCTACTGGGGGGAGCCGGGGCCGTGGGACAAGATCATCTGGAACGAGGTGGAGAATGAGACGGCCACCGAGACGATGTTCAAGAACAAAGAACTGGACATTTTCGCGTCCACGCCGGAGCAGTTTAACCTGCTGAGCAAGGACCCCGTGATGGCCAAGTGGACCCGGGCGTTGGAATATGTCGCGCCGACCAGCGGGTACAACTACGTGGCGTGGAATCAGAAGAATCCGGCGGGTACATCTCCATTTGCGGATAAGCGGGTGCGTCGGGCGATGACCATGCTCGTGGATCGCCAGCGGTTCGTGGATGAGATCTGGTATGGGCACGGCGAAGTGGCGGTGGGGCCGTTTTCACCGCTGAGCGGGCAATTGGATCCGGAGATCAAACCCCTGCCGTTTGATCCGCAAAAGGCCAAGGCGCTTTTGAAGGAGGCGGGATACGAAGATCGTAATGGCGATGGAGTGATTGAATCGGCGAAAGGGGAGCCGTTTAAGTTTTCCCTGGTCTATTCATCAAAGTCGCCGCTGACCGAGCGGATTGCCCTGGTCCTCAAGGACAGCTATGCCAAGGCGGGGATTGTGATGACTCCCGATCCGGCCGACTGGCCAATCCTGATGAAGAAGCTCAACGAGCGCACTTTTGATGCGATCACGCTGGCCTGGAGCACGAGCGTGGAGAGCGACATCTATCAGATGTTTCATTCCAGCCAGATGGCCGACCAGGGGGACGACTTCATGAGCTACGCCAATCCCGAGCTGGACAAGGTGATCAATCAGGCGCGAACGACGCTGGATCGCGATAAGCGGATGGCCTTGTGGCACCAGGCGCATCGGATCATCCACGAGGACCAGCCTTACACGTTCCTGGTGCAGCGGCGTAATATGGGGTTTATGGACAGCCGGATTCAGAACGTGGAGAAGTCGAAACTGGGGCTGAACTTCAACAACCGCTATTCGCTGCCCATTCCCTGGTATGTGCCCAAGGGCAATCAGAAGTGGAAGTAAGAAGTAAATGGTTAGCTACCTGATCCGCCGCGTGCTGCTGGTGATTCCGACGTTGATCGGCATGACGATCCTGGTGTTTTTCGTCATGGCGCTTTCGCCGGGCGGGGCGGCGGCGGATTTGAGCAAGGGTGAGGGAATGCGGCCGGAGGAAAGGCGGGCGCTTCAGAAATACCTCAACGAGCGCTATGGGCTGGATAAGCCGCTGATCGTGCAATATCTCCGCTGGCTGAATCGAGTTTCGCCGGTGGGATTGAAAGTCAAGGAGGATGGGAGCTATGGGGGCCCGACGATCAAGTGGCCGGATTTGGGTCACAGTTTTATCCTGCATCGGCCGGTGGGAGATTTGATGGTGGAGCGGCTGCCGATCACGCTGCTCCTGAACTCGATATCGCTGCCGCTGGTGTATGTGACGGCGGTGCTGCTGGGGCTGTATGCGGCGAAGAACCGCAGCGGCACGCTGGATGTGAGCTCGGGTACGGTGCTGCTGGGGCTGTGGTCGGTGCCGGTGATTTGGGCGGGGGTGATGCTTCAGGGTTATTTCACGAGCGACGAATATTTTCGGTGGTTTCCGACGGTGGGCCTGCACGATGTGAAGGCCGATGTGATGACGTTTCTGCCGTCGGGCGATGCGCCGGAGGGGATTCGCAGGGGATGGCTGCTGGATACGCTGTGGCACCTGCTCCTGCCGATCGTCTGCCTGACCTATGGGCAATTTGCTTATCTCTCGAAGCTGGCGCGGGGAGCGGTGTTGGAGACAATGAACGCGGATTACGTGCGCACAGCGCGGGCCAAAGGGGTGGAGGAGAAGAACGTGCTGTATCAGCACGTGCTGCGCAACAGCCTGATTCCGCTGATCACGGTGGCCGCTCATATTCTGCCGGCGATGATCGCGGGGTCGGTGGTGGTGGAAACGATTTTTGGGATCAACGGGATGGGAAGTTTGCTGGTTTCATCGGTGCAGCAGCGGGATCGGGAGTTGGTGTTGTCGATTACGCTGGTGTCGGGGGCGCTGGGACTGGCGGGGTATCTGCTGGCCGACATTGGGTATGCGATTGCCGATCCGCGGGTGAGTTATGAGTAGCTCAGCGCTGCCAGTTGTGATTCCGCCGGCCGGCGACCAAGGCCCGTCGCCGACGCTCGACTATGGCTCCAGCAAGAGCTTTGGGCGGATGGTCTTCGAGGATACGTTCAAGAATATGGGCGCGCGCGTGGGGGTGGCGTGGATCGGCGTGTTGGCGTTCATGGCCGTGTTCGCGCCATTTTTGGCCAACTCACATCCAGTATTGATGAAGATGGGCGGCCGGTGGTCCAGCCCGCTGCTGATTCACCTCACACAAACCGACGTGGCGCTGCTGGTGACGTTTGTCTTCGCTGTGGGATTGGCAATGGTGTCGGGGATCACCTGGCCGCAGAGGCTGGCGATGCTGGCGTGGGTGGTTGCAGTGACGCTGCTGCTGGTGTGGTGGCCGGCGATAACGGAAAAGAGGTACCAGCCCGCATCGACCTGGATGCGCATCCTGGTGGGAACACTGCTGGTGCTCGATGTCGCCGTGGTGCTTTGGGTGCCGTTGGGATTGAAGGTATCGCTGAAGGCGAAGGCCATTCTGATCGGGGCGATGCTGCTGGTGGCGGCGGTGCTGCTGATTCTGCCGGTGCGGCCGCCGGAAAGCGTGGTTTATTCGCAATATCGCGAGTGGGAGAAAGAAGGAAAGGTCGAAAAAATCTATCACACCATGATTCCCTTTTCGGCCGGGGATCGACAGCGGGACATTCGCGATGCGCGGCTCCAGCCGCCCAGCGACAAGCACCTGATGGGCACGGAGAGCAATGGGTCGGATGTGCTGAGCCGGATCATCCATGCCAGCCGGATTGCGCTGGCGATCGGGTTTATCTCGACGGGAATCGCGGTGTTCATTGGGGTGGTCATTGGCGCGATCATGGGCTATTTCGTCGGCCGATTGGACATCGTCGGCATGCGGCTGATCGAGATATTCGAGGCCGTGCCAACGCTGATTCTTCTCCTGACGTTTGTCGCATTTTTCGGTCGAAATCTTTACCTGATGATGGCGATTATCGGCCTGGTGAGCTGGACGGGCTATTCACGGTTTGTGCGCGCGGAATTCCTGCGGCTGCGGAAACAGGATTTCGTGCAGGCGGCGGTGGCGCTGGGGCTTCCGCTGCGCTCGGTGCTGTTTCGGCACATGCTGCCCAATGGAATCGCGCCGGTGCTGGTGGGAGCGAGTTTTGGCGTGGCCTCGGCCATCCTGTTCGAGTCGATCCTGAGCTTCCTGGGCCTGGGATTGGTGGATGAGCCGAGCTGGGGCCAGTTGCTGAACCAGGTGACCGGCTCGGCGGGAGGCCAGTTTGTATGGTGGCTGGCCCTGTTCCCCGGCCTGATGATTTTTCTAACGGTTTATGCATATAACCTGGTGGGGGAATCGCTGCGGGATGCGCTCGATCCCAAGCTGCGGGGAAGATGAAGCGAAAGTCCGATGCGAAAAGTGAAATGGATTTTCTTCGTGTACGTGGGGCTGATCGGGATTCTCACGGTTGTGTTCGGCGTCGCCATGTCGTTCAGCCCGCCGCGGGATAGTCAGACGCTTTATAACCTTTACCTGGACAACCTGAAGTCGCTCGATCCGGCCGTGTGCAACGATGTCCTGGGGGCCGCGATCATCGCCAACGTGTACGAGTGCCTCTATGGATACGAGTATCCGGTCAAGCCTTACAAGCTCATCCCGCAATTGGCCGACGGGATGCCAAAGGTCTCGAAGGATGGCCTGACATACACCATCGCGCTCAAGAAGGGCGTGCGGTTCTATGACCCCGAGAAGCGTGCCTGGCCCGATGGCGTTGGGCCGGAATTGAAGGCGGCGGACGTGATCCATTCCTGGAAGCGCGTGGCCAATTTCCATCTGGCCAGCCCGAATTACTCGACAATTTTCCAGGACAAGATCGTGGGGCTGGATGATTTTTATGCGTATACGGGAAAGACCGCCAAGGAGAAGGTGGACTATGACCGCCCGGTGGAGGGGCTCAAGGCGCTGGATGATTACACGGTTGAAATCAAGCTGGTCCGCCCCGCGCCGCAATTTCGGTTTCAACTGGCGCATGGCGGATCATCCGTCGTCTCGCGGGCGGCGGATGAGGTTTATGGAGAGAGCCTCAACAAGCATCCGGTGGGAACGGGTCCGTATGCGATGACGCAATATCTTGAGGATCAGCGAATCGTCTTCGAAGCCAATCCGGCGTATCGCGGCCGGCCGGATGTGGATGGCCATGCCAATCTTCCCCCCGACCAGCGGCTGCCGCAGATCAAGCGGGTGCAATACGACTATTTCCTCGAGCGGATTCCAGCCTGGTTGCTCTTCCAGCAGAAATATTACGACCTGCTCGCCAACGTGCCCAAGGAATCCTTCGACCAGGCCATCGATCCGGCTACGCAGGAACTTCGGCCCGAGATGCGCGCAAAAGGGATCAAGCTGGTGAAGACGCCTGAGGCGTCAATGTTCTACTTTGGGTTCAACGCCAACGACAAAATCGTCGGAAAGAACAAGCCACTGAGGCAGGCGATGTCGATGGCCCACAACCGGGAAAAGTACATCCGGGTCTATCTCAACGGCCGGGGGATTCCGTGCAATGGGCCGATTCCGCCGGGGTTTGAGAGTTATGACCCGACCTACAAGAATCCCTACACCACATTCAATCTTCCGGCGGCCAGGGCGCTGATGGAGCAGGCGATTCGCATCAACGGCGGGCCAATTCCGCCCATGACCATGCTCATGGGCGGCACCGACAGCGATGTGCGGCAGTGGGCGGAGTATTTCGTGACCGAGATGAAGGAGTTGGGCCTCACCATCAAGCCGGAATACAACACCTGGGCACGGTTTCAGGAGTTGGTGGATGCGCGGGAGACGCAGATTTTTCAGATGGGATGGGCCGCGGATTATCCGGATGAGCAGACTTATTTGATGTTGTTCTATGGCAAATATGCGCCGCCGATGGGCGTCAATTCGTGCGCGTATGTGAACCCGAAGTACGACCAACTGTATGAGAAGGCGTCGGTGATGGAGCCGGGACCGGAGCGGATGAAGCTGTATCGCGAGATGATCGCGATCATCAACGAGGACTGTTACTGGATTCACGCCTACTGCCCCGTGCGCTTTGATTTGCAGTATGACTGGCTGAGCGACTACGTGTTCATGGATTACGGGGGCGGGTATCGGCAATTTCTCACGCTCGACACGAAAAAGCGGCAGGAGAAGACGACTCATCGCTGATGGTGGGGCGGACATTCTTGTCCGCCATCCTGTTATGTGGGCCTACATCGTCCGTCGAATCCTCCTGACCATTCCCACGGTGCTGGGCATCGTGTTGCTGACCTTCGTCCTGTTTTCGCTGGTCTCCAAGGACCCAGCGCGGGCCTACGCCGGAAAACAGGCCAATGAGACGACGCTGCGAGCCATCCGGCACAAGATGGGCCTGGATAAGCCCAAGTTTTTCAATGTGGGCGCGATGAGGGAACGCGGCGCGGGCGCGTTTTTTGATACGCAGTTCTTCGATCTGTTGTTTTTCCGCTTTCCCCAATCGATGCGCTACGAAGATTCGGTCTGGCACCTGCTAAAAACAAAAGGGCCAGTTTCGCTGGCGATTCAGATACCGGCGTTTTTGATCCTGCTGGGATTGGAGCTGGCGATTGCGCTTTATGTCGCGAACCGTCGTGGAGAGACGGCCGACGTGCTGGTGACCACAATCTCCATCCTCGGCATGAGCATTCCCGCGCTGAGCATTTACCTTGCAGCGCAATGGTTTTTCGGCGCGCAGCTACAGATTTTTCCGGTGGCCGGATGGGAAGGGGGGTTCTATGCGATTCAGTTCGCAGCCCTGCCGATCCTGTGTGTGATTTTTTCGCAGCTCGGATGGGGCGCGCGATTTTATCGAACCGTGGTGCTCGATGAGCTGGGATCTGATTATGTCAGGACAGCCCGGGCCAAAGGTTTGCCGCAGCGCGAGGTGATGCTCACGCACGTGCTGCGGAATGTGATGATCCCCGTGGTGACCAATACGGTGGCCGCCCTGCCGTTTCTGCTGCTGGGGGCGCTGGTGCTGGAGCATCTGTTTCAGATTCCGGGGATGGGTGAATTGATCGTGCAATCCATCTTCAACGAGGACCGGTCGGTGGTGATGGGGCTCGTTTACCTCACCAGCATCGCCTACTGTATCGCGCTGCTGTTGAGCGATATTCTTTACTCCGTGGTCGATCCGCGGGTGAGCTTGCGATGAGCACGATGGCTCCGAGCATCTCGGTTGTGCCCGATTCTGATGTCGCGGAGATTTCTCGCTCGCTGTGGGGTGATGCGTGGAAAAGATTGTCGCGCCGGCCCAGTTCCATGATCTGCATGGGGATCGTGGCGATTTATCTTCTGGTGGGATTGGCAAGCTTCCTGCCGGTGTTCGACCGGAAGATCGAGCAGGCGGTGGCCGATGGATATCAGGGGCCAAGCTTAAAGAGCTTCGATCGATTGCTGGGCACGGACATCCAGGGTTTTCCAGTGATCTGGCGGCTGCTGTACGGCACGCGGGTCGCCCTTCTGATCACAATTTTCGCCTCGATCCTAAGTCTGGGCATCGGCGTGACGCTGGGAATCGTGGCCGGCTATTTCGGTGGCTGGATTGATGACATCATCACCTGGCTGTTCACCACCGTCAGCTCCGTGCCGTGGATTTTGCTGATGATCGCGATGGTTTATGCCCTCAAGGGGCGCATGTTCCCCTGGTTTGTCATTGCAAACCGCCGGCCGCATTTTGCGTGGGCGGAAATGGACCCAACCGTCATGATCATTCTCGCCCTGGGCCTCACCGACTGGGTGGGGATCTGCCGGCTGATTCGCGGCGAGGTTTTGAAGCATCGTGAGCGCGATTATGTGCAGGCCGCCCGGGCGGCCGGCGTGGGAACGGGGCGTATTTTGTCACGACACATCCTGCCCAATGTGTTTCATCTGGTCATCATCTCCTTCAGCCTCGGGGCCGTGGCCTATGTGCAGGCGGAAGTGGTGCTCACCTTTTTGGGCCTGGGCATTACGGGCCGGCCGAGTTGGGGCCGTATGATTGATGATGCGAAATTGGAGCTGCTGCGCGGAGTTTGGTGGCAGGCGGTGGCGGCAACGGCGGCAATCGGGATACTTTGTCTGGCGCTGAATCTTTTGGGAGACGCCCTCAGAGATGCCTTGGATCCGCGTCTCCGCGGCGCTGATTAAAAAGAGGATTCTGTAGGGGCGGCTTCAGCCGCCGAAACCGCGCGCGGCACCGCAGAAGCAGTGCGATTATGGATAAGGCGGAGATGGACAAACAGGAACAAATGGCCCAGGCCCTCCTCGAAGTTCGCAACATGACCATCGCTTTCGATACCGAACGCGGCCAGATTCGCCCCGTCCGCAATCTATCGATCTCGATTTTCCCCGGGCAGACGGTCGCATTGGTCGGCGAGAGCGGATGCGGCAAATCGGTGACCGCGCTCTCAATCCTGCGGCTGATTCCCCAGCCGCCGGGGCGGGTTCTGGATGGCGAGGTGTGGCTCGAGGGCCGCAATCTGCTCAACCTCCCCGAGCGCGAGATGCGCCAGGTGCGCGGCAAGG
>JBGPEF010000260.1:0-7764 GCA_041482675.1 Tepidisphaeraceae bacterium
ACACCCGCGCATTGAGCGCGGTCCGCTGCAAAAATTCCTCCGTCTGCTCCCGCGGCTGCGCGCCGGTCTCCGGCAGCAGCAGCTTTTTCTGCCGCTCCTGCATGACCTTGTGCTCTTCATCATTCATCACATCGCCGTCGACGTCATTGAGCTTCTCAAACGCGCTGCGCACCGCCGGATTCCGCGCCCCATCGCGATAGGTCAGCCCCTCGATATTCCGAAACGCGATCGGCAAATATTTCTCGCCCTGGAGAACGGTAGGGGGGTCATTCGTCAGCGCCACCGCCGAATTCGGCTCGGCCGGCTTGTCCTTCTTCGCATTCTTCGCCCCGCCCGGCCCGGGATCAGCGCCCGAGCAGCAGCTATCAAAATACCTCCCCAGCCATCCCGTCTGCCCCACCTTGTTCGGCTCCGCCGTCGCCCAGATGTCCGTGCCGCGGAAGTGCGAGCGATTCGGATTCGGATATCCCACCGCGTGCAGCACCGCCATCCGCCCATCCTCAAACAATTTCTTGAATCCCGACGCCGAGGGATGAAACCCAAAATCATCGCTCACCCGCAGCGCATCCTTCTTCTTGATCCCCAGTCTCGGCCGCGCCTTGTAATAATCATCATTCGAGATCGGCACGACCGTATTCAACCCATCATTCCCCCCCGCCAACTGAAGCACGACCAGGATTCGATCCGGCCGGCCCACCCCCTGCGGATTGGCCGCAAACTCCGCCGCCATCACCCGCCCACTGCGATCCAAAAACAGCGGCACCGTCCCCGCCACGCTCAAAAGCTGCACCCCCCGCGTCAAAAACAACCGCCGCGAAAAAAGTAAATCGTTATTCATTGTCATTTCCTCGTCTGCTCCGCCTTCATTCACTCACTACTTTCGTCATTCGTCATTCGACATTCTTTAGTCATTCGTCATTCGTCATTAGACATTGCCGAAGCTACTCCATCTGATACTCCGGCGTGCTCATCAACAACCCAACCATCTGCAACACCCTTCGATCCGACTCCCTCGTTCCCACTCGAATCGGCCCATTCCCCATTGCCTCCACCAGCGCCGCCTTCTTCGCCTCCGGCAGCGGCCGCTGCAAAAACTTCGCCACCGCCGCATCCACCACATCGATCGCCCCCGCCTCGCGCGGCAGCTTCAACAATTTCTCCACGCTCACTCCATTTGCCCCCGCCTTCCTCCCGCCTCCACCCGGCCCGCTCGCCAGGGTCGAGCAGATGTTGTATCGCGTGTACAAAGTGGCTGACGTAATCCAATGCTCCCCGCCCGGCCAGCCCCGCACATTCGGCGGCTGCAACAATTCCTGTCCCATCCGATTCAATGACTCACTCGCCAGCCGGATCGCCTGCGGCCCAAGCTGAATATCCAATTGCCTCACCGTCCCCGCCACCAGCTCCGCCGGGCTGCGAATCAGCGAGAATTTCACCTTGTCCGAGTAAAAATTCGGGCTCAAGAACATCGCCCGCAACGCCGGCTTGATCGCATAATCGCTCTCCCGCAGCACCCGCGCGATCGGCAGCAAATCCGCATCGCTCGGCTCCGGCGATCCAAAGAACAACCACAGCCTCCGCGCCAGATAATTCGCCGGCTGCGGCTGATTGAAAATCAAATCCACCACATCGTCCGGCCCGTAATTCCCGCTTTTCCCAAAAATCGTCTTCCGCTCACCATCATGCCGGAACGGCCTGAACATCGAACCCTTCGGCCCCACCGCCAGCCCCGTCAGCGCCCGCGCCACCTCCGCGATATCCTTTTCGGTATATCCATTTCCCTCCCCCATCGTGAACAATTCCATCAGCTCCCGCGCCAGATTTTCGTTGGGCTTTCCCTTAATGTTCTGATCCGCGTTCAAATACCGCAGCATCGCCGGATCATGGATGATCTCATGCGCCAGCCGCTTGTAGTTCCCCAGCGCCTCCTTGCGGAACAACTCATTCTGCTGCGCCATGAACTCCGGCTCGCGCACCTCCATCGCCCCCGAGCAGAACAGCCCATGCCAGAACAGCGTCATCTTCTCATCCAGCGGCCGATCCGTCCGGCACATCCGCTCCACCCACCACGCCCGCAGCCGCTGCATCTCCTGCCGCCGCGCCATCTGCGCCGCCTGCTTATCATCCGGCAGCTTCTCCATCTCAAACGCCGGCAGGTCCGCCTTCGGAAAAACCGGCTGCGTCGTCGGTCCGGTAATCGGCGGCCCGTTGAGCAAATACTCCACCGCCGCCAACTTCCCCATCGCGTGAATCCGGTCGATCTGCTCCGGCGTCCCGCCAAATCCCGCCCGGCGCAGCAGGTGCGCGGCATCATCATGCGACCACCCAGCCGCCGCCGCCGAAAGCTTCAGCGAGAGCAAAAGGACCAGTCCGGCCGCCAGCAAGGCTATTCGTGTTGGACGTCGCATACAGGTTGTGGCTCCTACCTGTATATAACGTCGCGATCCGCCGATTGTTTTAGCCCTATTGTGGTCTGTTCACCGCGTTTTTCGCTTGTCGGGTGGGTACCGCCGCCATCCCCCGCCTAAGGCGCTCTTGCCGCCGAAACATAGGCAAATAATTCCCGCAATTCCCGCTCGCCAAGCCCATTTAGAAGCTCTTCAGGCATGATCGACGTCCTCAACGCCCGCTCATCCTTGATCCGGCTCTTGGGAATCACCGTCTTTTCCAGCGACGAATCCGTCAATGTAATCTGCATCGCACCCCGCTCGGAGATCAATCCAAACAGCGTCTGCCCATCGTTGGTCTTGATCCGAAAATTGGTGTACTCCTCCCGCACATACGCGCTGGGGTCCACAATGCTCAGCAGCAGAAAATCCAGGTTCTTCCTCTCATATCCCGTCAAATCCGGCCCGGTCTTCCCCCCGTCGCCAAACAGCGTATGACAGGTCCCGCACCGCGCCATAAAAATCGCTTTTCCCGCCGCCGCATCCCCCGAGCCGGATTTCAAAACCCCCGCAACCCGATCCATCTCCTTCTGCTTCTCCTCCGAACTCGCCTTCCCTGCCCCAAACGTCGCATCTGCGAGTGCGGTTAGCGCCGGACTCTCCAACTGCCGAATCCTCTCGATGTGCTCCGCCGTCACATCATTTTTCGCAATCACCCCACTCTTTACCGCCTTCACCAATTCTCCCGCCCACGCCTCGCGACTCGTCAATGTCGAAATCGCCGCCGCCTTCACCCCTTGATCCACTGGCAGCTTCGGATAGATCTGCACGATCTGCTTCCCAATCCCCGCATCCTCAAAATGCGTCAGCGCATTCAGCGCTGACCTCCTCACCGAATGCCACTGCGACGAAGATGCCACCTCCAGCAAAACCTCCACAGCCTCGGGCTTCCCCACCTGCCCCAGGATCTGAATCAGCTCAACCCTCTGCCCCTTCAACTTCGCATCATCATTCCGAACAACTTCCAGCGCCGCCCCCATCGCTTTCTTATCCCCCGCCCGCAGCGCCAATTCCTGTCCTCCCCATTTCCTCAGCGCCTCGCTCAACTCCGGCGTGAGACTCTCCAGAGAGCGGCCTTTGAACGCTTCGGCAATGCCATCTATGAGGATTTTCCGCGACTCCTCGCTTCGAGCCTGATGAAGAAGCACAAGCAGTGCTGTTTGGTTCTCGGGGGTTGATTCAGACGCCAGCCTGCGCGCTAAGCGTGGCAGGATGGTTCTACGTACAATCTGATTATCCCAGTAGTCCTTGAACATAGCGAGCACAGCATCGCGATCACTGTTCATTTTGGACTCGAGCGCCCACCATAGAAGAAGTGGAATAGTTGGATCTGACGCATCGGTTTCAATTGACGACCGTTGAAAGATCATGTCTTTCAAGACGATGCAGCTCGCGCTTCCATTTAGTCGTTTAAGACTTGAGGCAAGCTGACTACGAACCTGTGGATTACCCTCCATGCCGACGCTTCTCAACAACATCTCCGTGCGGCGAGGTGAGAGAGCATTCTCATCGTCGCCCAACAGTCGTATGGCCCATCGCCGGACTGCGGGTTCCGATCGCGCCAAAGCACGTTCTCGATCCCCGTCCGTCACCTGATGCACTGCGTTGAGCGCCCAGAAGCCCTCCAGAGGCAGTTGACCCAGTGTATTGGATAGCAGCTTTCGAAGGCGAGGAGCGACCGCAGCATCTTGGCGATCCCCCAGCACCCGCAACGCCGTCCCCCTCACCCACCGATTCTTATCCGAGAGCCGATCCACCAGCTCATCACCACTCATCTTGCCCATATCAAACGACTTCAAACCTGGCTTGAACTCACTCGGCCGAATCCTCCAAATCCTCCCATTCCCCCGATCCCAAGTATCCCGCGGATCCACATGACTGATCCTCTTCTCATAAAAATCCGCAATATAAATCGCCCCATCCGGCCCCGTCTTCAAATCCACCGGCCGAAACCATCCATCCTCGCTGCTCATCATCGGCGGCTCTTCGATTGTCTTAAATGTCGACCCCTCCCTCTCCAGCCTCGTCACACTAATTCTGCTCATCAACGGATTAGGCCCAATGATCTTCCCCTCATACTCCTTCCCCAGCAGCCCTCCTCCATAAACGACAAACGTATGCGTCAACCGATCCGCATTCCCCACGTGTGGCATGTGCCCAAAAAATCCAAACGCATAAGGATTGGTCAGCGGCCCATGTTTCCCCCACCCCTTCACGTAATACCCACCCTGCACATAGTGAACCCCACGATATTGCCCCCAATTCGTCCCCGAAAACAAATTCCCCTCATCATCAAACTCCACCCCAAACGTATTGCCCCCGCCCTCCGCGAAAATTTCGAACCGATGCTCCTCGGGCTGATATCTCCAGATCGCCTGCCCCAAAAACTTGGTCACCTTCTGGGGCTCTTTCGAAAGCGGCGCGCGAATATTCGCCACGCACGTCGACCCCTGCGCCCCATAAATCCACCCATCCGGCCCCCACATCAAGCTGCTGGCCACCGCATGCGTATCCTCCAACCCAAACCCCGCCAGATGCACCACTGGGTCCCCATCCGGCACATCATCCCGATTCGCATCCGGATAAAACAACAAATACGGCGGGTTCATCACCCAAACCCCTCCCCGCCCGTGCAGCACCGACGTCGCGATATTCAGCCCATCCACAAACGTCGTCACCTTGCTGAACGTCCCATCCCCATTCACATCCTCATGAATCGTGATCCGATCATGCCCCGGAAAATGATTCGGCGGCGGCAGGGGGGTCTTATCAAACTTCGCCCGGATGTACCGGTCATATTCCACCACCTTCAACCCCGCCGGAAACGGATACTGGATGTACTGCACCACCCACATCCGCCCCCGCTCATCAAACGAAATATTCAGCGGCTGCCGCACTACCGGCTCCGCCGCGATCAAATCCACCGCCAATCCCCCGGCCAACTTAAACTTCTTCCCCTCCTCCTCCGCCGAAAGCGCGGCCGTATTCCTCATCGGCGCATGCAACGTCTCCACCACCGAATCCAATCCCTTGGCCGACTTTACGGCCTCCGGCAATTCCGGCGTCGCCCCCGCCCCAGCCGCCTTCTCCACCTTCGCAATCGGCCGATCCAGCGCCCACAAAATTCCATTGCTCAGCAATTTCCGAAACTGCGGAATCTTGAAATCCTCCGGATGCCCCAGCGCCAGATAAAACGCCCTTCCGCCGTTATACGTATTGATCACCACCACCGGCTCAACCGGATTATCCTTCGACTTCCCAAACAAAAGCGGCGTCGCCGTCTCCATCAGCGGATTCAATTTGTACAACGACGCCACGCTATGAAATTCCAGCGGCGTCACTCCCCGCAAAATCGGATGCTCCAGCATCTTCGGATTCGGCGAAACATCGATCTCCGCCTTGTTCGAGTAATGCATCCCGTACGTCACCCCCAGGACTTTCTTATCGATCTCCAGCCAATTCTGAAACGCATGCGACCCCGTCCTCACCGCCATCACTGCTTTTCCAGCATCAAAATGAGCCTTGAACCGATTGAATTGCTCGGGAGGAAGGGTGGTTCGCCGCATGAAGATTAGAAGCACATCCGCCGAAGCAATCGCCTCCGTCCCCGGCAGATCTTTCACATCCTCACTCTTCAAAATCGTCACCTTCAGCCCCAGCGGCTCCAACTCCGACTTCGCAAACTCCGGCATCGTCTCTTTCGCGTGATATTCCGGCTCATCCAACGCCATCACCACGTGCAACGGCTTCTTATCCCCCAAAATGTCGCTGCTCAAAATGGACGGGCACCAATTCCTCTCCACATGAGCAATCACCAGGTCCGTCCCCCGCGCATGCGGCACAAACGGCGCTTTCCTCGGGTTATACATCGTGTCCGTCAGGTCCCGCACCAGCACCACATCAAACCCATCACTCACCATCTCCCGAATCCCAAAGCTCCTCCCCAGCACGCACATATTCGTATGCACTCCGCACATGATCAGGTGCTGAATTCCCCGCTGCTTGAGCAGGTTGTAAATCTCCTGCCCGCTGTCGCTGATCGCATCCCCCTCGACGATCTTGATGGCCGGATGCTCCCCCTTCCACGCGCGATAATTCCTGCATTGCGGCTCATCATCACACCCCCCATCCGAATCATCGATCGGCAGCTTCCCCTCCTTTTCCGGCTGAAGATATCTCCACTTCCCAATCGGATTCGCCGACGGCGCGGCTGGCGCACTCATCGCCAACTTCCTCCCCGCCGTCCCCTCATACGTCTTCATCGTGTCCGAAGGCGCATGCACGATCAGTCCCCCCTGCGATCGAACCCTATTCACCATCTCATTAATCCGCGGCGCAATCTCCCCACACCGCCGTGTCGCACTCGCACACCAGTGCTGATCCCACATATCGCAGATGATGACGGCCGTCTTCCCCGCCTCCCACTCCAGCTTCCTCTCCAGCACCTCCTCCCCCTGCCGATACCTCCCCGTTATTTGAAGCACCTTCTCATCCGCGACAGCGGCATTCAGTGACATGAACACCAATCCGATGGCCGCAAGATAGCGCATACTCCCACCATCCTTTGCAACAGGAAATGATGGCAGGAATGATAATCCCCCGCCTGGCAGGCCGCCAACGCAATTGACCCCTCTGCGTCTTTGCGTCTCTGCGTCTCCGCGATTGAATTTGGAGCTTACTTCGTTACTGGCTTGCGAAACTGCACCGCCATCTCAAACCGCCCATTACTGAGCTGTCTCGACCGCGTTACTTCGCAGATATGGCTGACCACCACCCCATTTTGAATGTCAATCCGGCACGTCTGTCCCACCGCCAGCGACGTCCGCAGCAAGAACGAGATTCCGCTGAACGACAAATCCCGCGTCTGCACCTCGTGCGTGCTCCCCGCCTCCGGCCCATCCAGAATGGTAATCGTAGCCCTCCCCTGCACCGGCTTACGATTGTCTCTCCGCCGTTCACGCCCATTGAGGGAAGGCATTGAAGCCGCCGCGCTAAATTCAGGAACGTTCATGATATTGAGGTGGCCCACCTCATGCATCGGCATGAGTTATCGGAACACTTGAATAAAAATTCTCACCCTCCCCCGTAGGGTGGGGCTTGCCCCACCATCCTCTTTCCCTCCCCCCTCGTCCCCCAAGGCAATCGCATGTCTCCTCCTACTCCCTCTCCCGGTACTCCGCAGGATATTTCATCGGAGGATTAACCCTAGGCGCAAACGACAGTTCGCCTCCAAGCTGACCTTTTGTTTCCAGACAAGGAGGTCTGCCATGGAAGGCGAACTGTTCCGCGCACTTTACGTCATCGTGCTCCAGGAAGC
>JBGPEF010000261.1:0-7763 GCA_041482675.1 Tepidisphaeraceae bacterium
GCCGCCGCCGCCGTCCTCTCCCGAATCGACAACGCCAACGACCGCGCTACCCCTCTCCTCTCCTCCCTCTCCAACACCACCGGCCCCCAGCGCATGGCCATCCTCCGCCTCCTCGGCCGCACCGGCAGCCCAACCGCGCTTAAAGCCCTGAGGGAAGAATTGAAAACCGGCGCACCCGAAATGCACAACGCCACCATCCGCGCCCTCTCCGAATGGCCCGACGCCGCCGTCATCCCCGACCTGCTCACCATCGCCCGCGAAGACCCAGCGCAAACCAACAAAGTCCTCGCCCTCCGCGGCTACGTCCGCGTCGTCGCCCTCCCCTCCGATCGCCGCCCGGCCGAAACCGCCCGCATGCTCGGCGATGCCCTGGCCATCGCCCCCACCAACGAGAAAAAATCCATCCTCGGCGCACTCGGCGCTGTCGGCGACGTCCAGGCTCTCCTCCTCGCCGCGCCGCTCATGGATGATGAAGAAGTCCGCACCGAAGCCATCACCGCCACCCTCCGCATCGCCCGCGCCGTCGCCGGCACCGCCGCCGACGAAGCCACCACCGCCGCCAATCACGCCCTGGAGCTGTCTCAGGACGAGGCCGTGAAGCGCAACGTCGCGGCCATTCTCCAGGCCGCCGACCGTGCCCGCGATTTTGTCACCGACTGGTTCGTCGCCGGCCCCTACATGGAGGATGGCAAGGACAAAAACTCCGTCTTCGACCTCGAATTCCCCCCCGAAAAAGGCGCAGATGCCAAATGGGTCAAGATGCCCCCCAACCCCGACCGCGGCCGCTTCTGGGAGATGAACCTCGACGCCGTCGACAATCTCCGCGGCGAGAACCGCGCCGCCTACCTGCGCACCCAAGTCTACGTCCCCAAAGCCCAGGAACTCCAGCTCGAAGTGGGCAGCGACGATGCCATCAAAGTCTGGATCAACGGCAACCTCGTCCACTCCAATAATGCCAGCCGTGGCGATGATCCCGGCCAGGACAAGATCAAGGTCAAGCTCGACGAAGGCTGGAACAAGATGATGCTCAAGGTGATCAACGGCGGCGGCGGCTGGGGCGCCAACGCCCGCCTACGCACGCTGGACGACAAAAAAGTCACCGGCATGAAGGTCAAAGCCGAATGAATCGTCCAATAACCCCATAGGGTCCGCTTCAGCGGACGCATTTGTAGGGTGGGCACTGCCCACCGTCCGTGGGGCCGCTTCAGCGAACTACCTTGCACAAAAAGTCACATCAAAGCTGGGCCGATAGTGTTATCAGTGACGATTTTCAGGGCTGAACTGCGCGAGCGCAATTCATGAAGGAAGAACTCATCAAGAAAATCCGGGCCTGTCCCACCCTGCCATCGCTTCCGGCGATTGCCATGCAGGTGCTCGAGCTGACCCATAACGCTCACGTGGACATCGCCGAAATCGCCCGCGTCATCTCCAAAGACCCCGCCCTCTCCTCCAAAATCCTCCGCACCGTCAACTCCAGCTTCTATGGCCGCGCCAACAGCATCAGCACCATCAGCCACGCCCTCGTCCTGCTCGGCCTCCAGTCCGTGAAAACGCTGGTGCTCGGCTTCTCCCTCGTCGGCAATCTCTCCAAAACCAAATTGAAAGGCTTCAAGCACGTCGGCTACTGGCGTCGCAGCGTCTACGCTGCGACCGCCGCGCGCATGCTCGCCGGCAAGCTCCACATCGTCCAGCAGGAGGAATGCTTCCTGGGCGCACTGCTCATGGACATCGGCATGCTCGTGCTCGACCAGATCCTCGGTGAGGAATATGGCAAGGTTCACGACAGCGCCCCCACGCACCAGCAACTTTCGCCCATCGAGCAAAAAACTTTCGGCTTCACCCACGCCGAGGCCTCCGGCGTCCTCGCCGAGCAGTGGAATCTTCCGCCCGTCCTGGCCACACCCATGGCCTTCCACGATCGCCCGGATGGGGTGCAGGATCCCGCCCTCAAGAAGCTCACCGAAGTCGTCGCCCTCTCCGGCCGCTGTGCCGACATCTTCGTCGACGAGCATCCCGCTGATGCCATCGCCTACGTCCGCAAGGCCTTCCACGAATCCTTCCAGATCAGCGAAGCCGACTGCGATGCGATGATGAACGATATCAGCACCCGCACCAAGGAAGTCGCCTCGCTCTTCGAATTGAATATCAGCGACTCGGCCAACTATGAGGCGGTCCTCAAGCGCGCCAACGAAACCCTCGTTGACCTCACCCTCCGCTCCCAGCAGCAGGCCGAAAAGCTCCAGAAGCAGAATATCAAGCTCAAGGAACAGGCCGCCACCGACGGCCTCACCGGCCTGGGCAACCGCGCCAGCTTCGATCAGGTCCTCGCCAAGGAATTCGCCGCCGCCCTCGCATCCGGCAGCGCCATCTCACTGTTGATGATCGACGTGGACCACTTCAAGAAAGTCAACGACCAGCACGGCCATCCCATCGGCGACGAAGTCCTCAAAACCCTCGGCCAGTTGCTCAAAAACGCCGCCCGACCGGCCGACACCGCCGCACGCTACGGCGGCGAAGAGCTGGCCCTGATCATGCCCAATACTCCCAAAGCCGCCGCCGCCGCCACCGCCGAAAAAATCCGCCGCGCCGTCTGCGCCAAGCCCATGGTTTTTGGAAATACAACCGTCCCCCTCACCATCAGCATTGGCGTCGCGTGTGTCGAGAAGGGTCTGCCCTTCAAGGAAGTCACCCACTTCGTCAAGGCCGCCGACCTGGCCGTCTATGCCGCCAAACACCTCGGCCGCAACTGCGTGAAAGTCTTCGCCGCCGCCAAATCCGAAGCCAGCGCGGCTTAAAACCTCGCCAATTTGGTGTCAGGCCTTGAAATGTTCAGCAAACAACAGGCCAGCCCCCGCAGAGTCCGCCCGGTAATCGGCATTATTTCACCTGCGGAGTCGGCACACTCGGCGTCGGCGGCGGGTTGACCGGCTTGCGAGGGTCCTCATTGTCGCATCCAATAACCCCCATCAGGATCATCAGCAGCAGGAGTGTCGATATGGACTTCATGAGGTCCCCCTTATTAATGCACAATTCCAGATGCAACCCCAATGCCGCGGACGTCAGGCGGCTTGATCCGGGAAATTGAGGTAGAATCATTTTGCCGAAAGGTCCTTAACTCCCATGACTGCCAACACCGACTCTTCCACAACCGCTCCCGACAACTCCACTCCGCCCGCCACCGACGGCCGCGTCCTGGTTCTCATTTCCATCGCCGTCGTCGCCATCCTGTTCGTGGGAATGGTCGGCCTGCTCTATTGGCACGAACGGCCCGCTCCCTCCGCACTGCTCGTGCTCCGCGTCCCTCTCAGCCAGGATGGCGCGGTCGCCACCGTCAACACCGCCGACGGCCGCGACCTCTCGCCCATCGTCAAAACGCTCCAGGGCGGCCAGGAAGTCCGCATCCCGCTCCCCCCCGGCGAATACACCGTAAGAATCGAGCACAAGAGCAAAGGGCTCCGCAGGGATGGCAAACTGGCACTGATCGACTATTCCTACTTCCCCATCATCCTCGAAGACCCCTCCGCCACTCATTCAACAACCCAGGGCAGTCCGAAACATTAGATGATATAGAAACACCGGAGGATTCATGTTCAGAGCGGCGATGCTGTGGATGTGCGCGTTGGCTTTCTTTTTCGTCACCGGCTGCAATCGCGACAGCGCGAACAAAAGCGGCTCCAAACTCCGCATCGCCGTCATCCCCAAAGGCACCACCCACGACTTCTGGAAATCCGTCGAATCCGGGGCCAAAAAAGCCGGCGCAGACCTCGATGTGGAAATCATCTGGAAAGGCCCGCTGAAGGAAGATGAAAAGAACCAGCAGATCGGCCTGGTCGAGCAGTTTGTCTCCGACCGCGTCTCCGGCATCTGTCTCGCCCCCCTCGATGACACCGCCCTCCTCGCCCCGGTGCAAAGCGCCAGCAGCGCAAAAATCCCCGTCGTCATCTACGACTCGGCCCTCAAAGGCCAGGTCGGCAAGGATTTCATCAGCTACGTCGCCACCAACAACAAACTCGGCGGCCAAATGGCCGGCGCGGAGCTGGCCCGCATCCTCGGCCCCAACAAGAAAGTCGTTCTCCTCCGCTACAAGGAAGGCTCCGCCAGCACCATGGAGCGCGAGGCCGGCTTTCTGGAAGTGATGAGCAAAACCCCCGGCGTCACCATCATCGAGCAAAATCGCTACGCCGGCGCAACCATGGGCGAGGCCCAGACCGCCGCCATGAACATGATCGACAAGCTCAAGGAAGCCGGCGGCATCTTCTGCCCCAACGAATCCTCCACCAACGGCATGCTCCTCGCCCTCCAGCAAAACGGCCTGATCGGCAAAGTAAAATTCGTCGGCTTCGATGCCTCGCCACCCCTGCTCGACGCCCTTAAAGCCGGCGATATCCAGGCCCTCGTCGCCCAGGATCCCACCGGCATGGGCTACACCGCCGTCCAGACCCTGGTCAAACATCTCCGAGGCGAAAAAGTCCCCGACCACATCGACACCGGCTGCAAACTCCTCACCAGGGACAATCTAAAGTAGAGTGTGCTTCAGCACACCCCTTTTCGCATGAGCATTCCCTCCAATGCATCCCCCCGCCTGAAAATGGAGGGCCTCTCAAAGCGATTCAGCGCCACCATCGCCCTCGACAACGTCAACCTCTCCGTCAACGCCGGTGAAATCCTCGCCCTCGTCGGCGAAAACGGCGCAGGCAAAAGCACCCTCATGAAAATCCTCTCCGGCGCCTATCGCCCCGACGCCGGCCAGATTTTTCTCGACGGCGCACCCTACGCCCCCCGCAATCCCCTCGAAGGCCGCCGCGCCGGCGTGGCCATGATCTACCAGGAACTCTCCCTCGCCAAACATCTCTCCGTGATGGAAAACATTCTCCTCGGCATGGAGCCCACCCTCGGCCCCCTCATCAATTGGCCCCAGGTCCGCCGCCGCGCCTCCGACGCCATGCAGCAACTCGGCCGCCCCGACCTCCCTCTCGACACTCCCGCCGGCCGGCTTTCCCTCGCCAACCAGCAGCTTGTCGAAATCGCCCGCGCCATCGCCATCGGCTGTCGCATCCTCATTCTCGACGAACCCACCAGCAGCCTCTCCAAGGATGACATCCCGCGCCTCTTCGACCTCGTCCGCCGTCTGCGCCAACAGGGCCACGCCATCATCTACATCTCCCACTTCCTCGAGGAAGTAAAACAAATCTCCGACCGCTTCCTCGTCCTCCGCGATGGCAAAACCGTCGGTGGGGGGGCTACATCAGACTCAACCACCGACCAAATCGTCTCTCTCATGGTCGGCCGAAAAGTCGAAGACCTCTATCCCCGCTCCCCTCGCACTCCCGGCCAACTCATCCTCGACATGCAAAATCTCAGCGGCACATCAAAACCCAGATCCGCGACCCTCCAGCTCCACCGCCGCGAAATCCTCGGCATCGCCGGCTTGGTCGGATCAGGACGGACCGAACTTTTGCGAACCCTCTTCGGATTAGACCCGATCAAGTCCGGCAAGGTCCGTGTTGGCGTCTTCGCGGGTCCCGCCTCCCCCAGTGCCCGCCTGCGCCAAGGTGCTGGCATGGTAAGTGAAGATCGTAAATCCGAAGGACTCGCCACCGACTTGTCCATCGCCGACAACCTCACCCTCTCACGTCTCCCATTGATCGTCCTTCCCTCGAACCAGCAACAATTAACCCAATCCTGGATCCAACGCCTCAACATCCGCTGCCGCAATCCATTTCAAAAAGTCCGCGACCTCTCCGGCGGCAACCAGCAAAAAATCGCCCTCGCCCGCCTCCTCCATCACGACGTCGATCTCCTCCTCCTCGACGAACCCACCCGTGGCATCGACGTCGGCTCTAAGGCCGAAATCTATCGCATCATCGACGACCTCGCCTCAGCCGGCAAAGCCATCCTCATGATCTCCAGCTATCTCCCCGAACTCCTCGGCGTCTGCGACCGCATCGCCGTCATGCACCGCGGCATCCTCGGCCCCGCCAAACCCGTCGCCCAGCTCAACGAACATCAAATCATGCTCGAAGCCACCGGCGCAATCGCCAGCGCGGGAGCAGCAGCATGACCACTCTCCCCATCCCCGATGCATCTCCCGCTCAACCCTTCGCCTGGCGCGCCGTTCTCAACAAACTCGGCCCAATCATCGGCCTCGTCTTCGTCATCCTCCTCTTCACCATCCTCGTCCGCCTCATCACAGGCCGCTGGCGTTTCGCCACGCCTGACAATTTCGAGCTCATGCTCCGCCTCACCGCCGTCGTCGGCATCGCCGCCATTGGCATGACCCTCATCATCATCTCCGGCGGCATCGACCTCTCAGTCGGCCCCGTCATCGCCCTCACCACCGTCATCATCGCCCTCCTCCTCCAGCAGGGTCACTCCGCCACCCTCGCCGCCGCCGGTGGAGTCGCCGCCGCCTCATGCTGTGGCCTGATCACCAGCCAGCTCATCACCCGCCTCAAGCTCCCCCCCTTCATCGCCACCCTCGGCATGTGGGCCGCCGTCCGCGGCGCTGCCAAAGGCTTCGCCGGCAATTCCACCGTCTATCCCCCCAACACCTGGCACAGCACCTGGCTCCACGGCCTCCTCCAAACGCTCCCCAACAATAAATGGTGGCGCCTCGCCCCCGCCGGCGTCTGGCTCATGATCATCCTCGCCACTCTCATCGCCCTCATGCTCCGCTACACCCGCCTCGGCCGCCATATCATCGCCGTTGGCTCCAACGAACAAACCGCCCGCCTCTGCGGCATCCGCGTCGAGCGTGTCAAACTCATCGTCTACGTCCTCGGCGCGGCCTTCGCCGGCCTCGCCGGCATCCTCGAATTCTCCTACATCTCCAGCGGCGACCCCACCACCCGCTCCGGCGCTGAACTCGACATCATCGCCGCCGTCTTCATCGGCGGCGCCAGCATCTCCGGCGGCCACGGCTCCATCTTCGGCAGCCTCATCGGCGCACTCATGATGAACATGGTCGGCAACGGCTGCACCAAACTCGGCTGGCCCAACTGGGTCCAGGAAATCGCCACCGGCGTGATTATCATCATCGCCGTCGCCCTAGACCGCCTCCGTCATCCGCCCGAGCTGAAAGGATGATCGCAATCCTCGTAGGGTTCGCTCCGCGAACCTCCCGTAGGGTCCGCTTCAGCGGACGTTTTTTGAAAGCACACGCAATGGCCAACCGTCCGATTGTCCTGGTTACCGAAGGCGGCGACAAAGCGCCAATGGATTGGCTGCGCTCCCAGGCCGACGTCCTCGAAATCCCCCTCGGCGACCCCCGCCTCGACGAAGCCCTCTCACGCGCCCAAGGCCTCGTCGTCCGCACCTACACCAAGGTGAACGACGAGTTTCTCGCCAAATCGCCGAAATTAAGAGTCGTCGGCCGCGGCGGCGTCGGTCTGGAAAACATCGACGTCCCCGCCTGCCGGAAGCGCAACATCCAGGTCGTCTACACCCCCGACGCCAACACCCTCGCCGTCGGCGACTTCGTCTTCGGCTGCATTCTCCAGCTCATCCGCCCCTACGCCGCCTTCCGCGAGCGCACCCCCGACCCAAAAGAATTCAAACGCCTCCGCGACACTCTCCGCGGCCGCCAGCTCAACGAGCTCACCCTCGGCATCCTCGGCATGGGCCGCGTCGGCCGCCGCGTCGGCCACATCGCCGCCCACGGCTTCGGCATGCGCGTCATCTACAATGACCTCCTCGACGTCCGCCCCCACGTGAATTTCCCCGCCACCCCCGTTGACAAACACACCCTCTATCGCGAATCCGCC
>JBGPEF010000262.1:0-7690 GCA_041482675.1 Tepidisphaeraceae bacterium
CAATCTCCAGCCCCTTGTCCTTGGCCTTCGCCTCGTTCCGCATCCCCCGCAGCCTGTCGAGCAGCGTCCCGCGCGTCAGCTCCTCGGCCTGCGCCGACTTGGGCGCGATCCCCGGAATCGCCGCCATCTGAATCCGCCCCTGCCCCGGAAATGTGTACAGCGCCGCCTCCCCCTTGGGCGAAACCCAGCTCACCACCCACGGCTCCGGCGGCGGCGAAAACTGAATGATCCCACTGGAAAGCGACACCATCCCCGGCTCATCCGCCACCACCGCGCTTGCCCACCCCATCCCCACGATCATCGCGACCGCAATCACACACCTCATGATCGCCTCCTCACCCCTCTTCATCCGTGTGCATCTGTGCCCCATCCGTGGCTCAACAACTCAGAACTTCTCCGGCCGGTTATACCGCGCCGCCTCCCCGTTCTCGAACGGATCATACTCCAGCTCGATCTTCGGCACGCTGCTCAAATCCAGCTCAATCTCCCCCTTCTGGGGCAGCGGATCGGCCGCCACCACCGGCCGCAAAACCCGCTCCATCTCCCCCAAAAACCACGTCACATTCAACCCCATGAACCGCTGCGGCACCTTTTGAAACTTGGGCGGATAGCTCTTGTGCAAACTGATCACCCCCCGCGGATTCGACCGTCGATAATGCTCCAGCGCCACCGCCGCCTGAATCATCCCCTGATAAAACGAATGCTTCAGCCCATACGCCATGTGCCAGATGTCTTCCCAAACCTCATGGGCCTCAAAAAACTCGTGATCATTGAAGAGATGAATGCCGTCGAGGTACAGCTTCTTCTCCAGTTCCAATGGCATCACCGATTCCATCGCTCACGCTTTCTTCTGCACCGGCCGGTCCCCCGAGTAAAGATCGAGATAAAAATACAGCAGCGATTTGCCACTGACATCCCTCGTCCGCGAATGCTTGAATTTGAACTTCTCAAACAGCTTCAGCGCCGGCTCTCGCTCCATGTAGGTGTCGAGGGTCACCTTCAGGCACCCGCGGTCCTGGCACCATTTAATGGCCGTCTCCAGCAGCTTTGCGCCGATGCCGCGGCGGCGATGGTCCTGCCGGACGCGCAACCGGCGGATCTCCGCTTCGCTCTCGCGATGAATCTGAACGCCGATCATGCCCACCACCTCGCCTTGCTCGTTTTCCGCAACCCAGAAATGGTTGCCGGGGGAAGAGAGATAGGCGCCCTGCACATCTTCGATATCCAGGCCGGTGTCGTTGGGTGCGATGTGCCCACCGATCAGGCCTTCGACGTAGAGATGCTTCACCACGTCGCCGTCGCGCGGCTCATAGCTCCGCACGTGTACCGGAATTGGCGGCAGTTCGCTCACGCCATCGATTCTAGCACTTCACCCGATTTCCAGAAACTCCACGGCATCCCGTGCTGTATCGAGCAGCGCCACCGTTTTCGGATTGGCGCGATGCAGCGCGCCCGGATTGATCAGCCGAATTTTCCCGACCCGAACATCCTGCCGGACGTGCGTGTGGCCCTGAAACAAATAATCGTGCCGCTGCTCGCTCAACAGCCGCTGCTTGAGCTTCGGATCATCGCCATGGTGCAGCGCGATCTTTTTGCCATCGAGCTCCAACTCGCCAAACGCGCCGAAGCAGTCGATGCCGATGATTTGGGCGTAGCGCTGGAGTCCCGCCCGATCCCAGTCGCAATTCCCCCACACAAACGCACTCTTCAGCCCGGCCAGAAAATCCAGCACCGCCGGCGATCCGACATCGCCGCAATGAATGAAACATTCCGCCCCCCGCGCCTGCAACAGTTGCACCGCCGCCGCCATGGCGTCGGTCCGGTCGTGAGTATCGCTGAGGATGCCAATGATCATCGATTCCTATATATCATCCGGCACCGGCTCCACCTTCACCGGCCGCTGTTTGTCGGCCGATTCATAGAGCGCATCCATCAACGCCGAGAGCAGCACACCATATCTTACCGGCACCCGCAGCTTCTCCTCGCCGAGGATCGCATTGATAAAGTTCAGATGCGGCGTTCCCGCCGATGGCCGATCATCGGCGACGACGTGCGGATAAATCCGCTTTTCGTCGGTCTTCATCTCCAGCTTCCCGCCATATTGATCGGTAATGATCAGGAATTTGTGCGTCTGAATCTGAATCTCCGTCCGAAACGCCGGGCAATTCCCTCCAATCGCGACGCTGCCAATCGCTCCCCCCGCAAATCGCACAATCGCCACTCCATTGATATCCACCGGCGCATCAACTCGATTGTAAAAACACGCCACCTCCACCACCGGTTCATTCATCAGCCACATGAACGCATTGAGCAGGTGCGCCCCGCTGTCATACATCTGCCCACCGCCGGAAAGTTTCTGATCCTGCCGCCAGGAGCCCTTGGTCCATTTCATCCAATTCTGCGAAAGCCAGCCGGAGATAATCTGCACCTTCCCCAATCGCCCCGCCTCTCGCTCGGCCGCGATATAGCCGAATTCGCTGGTGTATGGCGACTGAAAGGTAATCCCCAGCATCTTCCCGCTCTTCTTCACCGCCCGCCACAGCTCATAAGCATGCTCGCTGCGCGTGACCATCGGCTTTTCCACCAGCACGTGCAGCCCATTCTCCAGCGCCAGCATCGCCTGCGAAAAATGCAGTGTGTGTGGCGTCACCAGCACCACACCATTCAGCCGGGCCGGCGGGACCGCCAGCAAATTCTCCAGCGAGTCATATTGCGCTGCATCGTGAAAATATTTCTCCTTGAACTGCCGCGTCTGCTCCGCCACCGGATCGACCAGGGCCACAACTTTGCACCGATCGATCTTCTGCAACTGCTGCGCGTGCCAGTGGGCCATATTCCCGCAGCCAATGAGGGCGAGTTCAATCATGATTGAACATTTAACGAAATTTAACAGTGGTTTGTCCAACAAAGTGCAGCTAAGGTCCTTTACCTCACATTCAGAAGGAGAAAACCATGAAGAAAATGATCATTGCCTCTCTCGCTTTGGCGCTCTTGACGTTCGTTGGCGTCCGCGCGGCCGACGAAACACCCAAGATGCCTCAGCCTCAGAAAGAACACGAATGGCTCAAGCAGCTCGCCGGTGACTGGGACCTGGACATCCAGATCCAGGAGCCCGGCAAGGACGTGACGAAGTCCAAAGGCACCGAAGCCACCCGCCTCATCGGCGGCTTCTGGTCCCTTGGCGAAGTCAAGGCCACCATGATGGACATGCCGTTTAGCGGCATGATGACGTTGGGCTATGACACCCAGCAGAAGAAATACGTCGCCACCTGGATCGACTCGATGAGCGACTATCTCTGGAAATACGATGGCGCGCTGGATGAGAGCGGCAAGATCCTGACTCTCCAGGCCATGGGTCCCTGCCCCATGCAGGGCGGCAAGATGACCCGGTTCAAGGACGTCATCGAAATCAAAGACAAGGATCATCGGACATTCACGTCCTCAGTGGATTTCGACGGCAAGATGGTGCAGATGATGACCATCAACTACACCCGCAAAAGCGCCACCGCCGCCGCCGGCAATTAGCTGCAAGAATCAACTGGCAACTACCGCCACGGTGGATTAACCTGCGGGCATGTCCACGGTCCAGTATGAGCCGCGCGGTGTGCTCGAAAAGCACGAAGCGACCACCCTGCGCGAACTCACCCCCCAGCAGTGGAAATCCGGCCTCGCCGCCTGGCTCGGCTGGTTTTTCGATGGCTTGGACATGCACCTGTACACCCTGATCGCGGCGCCCTTCGTTGCCGAGCTCCTGCACGCCGCCAGTCCGATGGATCAGGCGGTGAAGGATAAAAGCTCCTGGATTCAGGCCGCCTTCCTCATCGGTTGGGCATTGGGCGGGGGATTTTTTGGCCGGATCGGCGACCGCATGGGCCGATCTCGCGCACTGGCCCTGACCATCCTCACTTACGCGATGTTCACCGGCCTCTCGTTCTTCGCGACGCAATGGTGGCACCTGTTGATTTTCCGGTTCATGGCGGCGCTGGGCATCGGCGGCGAGTGGGCCGTGGGATCGAGCCTGCTCTCGGAAACCTGGCCGCGCCGCTGGCGCGCCTGGATCGCCGCGGTCCTGCAAACCGGCGTCAACCTCGGCGTCCTCCTCGCCTGTCTGGCCACTTATCTATTGGCGGCCGCGCCACACAAGTATGTCTTCCTCGTCGGCATTCTGCCCGCGCTGATCGTCTATTGGATTCGCCGCTCCGTTCCTGAGCCGGAGGAGTGGCAAACGGCCCGCGATGCCCAGGAGCGGATGCCCGGCATCGCTGATCTGTTCAAGGGCCCGGCTCGCCGCATCACCCTCTTCACCATCGGCGTCTGCGCCTGCTCATTGACGGCCTGGTGGGCGTTTATGTTCTGGAATTTGCAACACATCCGGAATCTGCCCGATCTTGCCTCTTTCGACGCACCTCATCGTGAGCGAATTGTCAGCTTTGCTTTCTTCGTCGTTATTGCGGCGTCGATCATCGGAAATTTCTTTGCGGCCTGGCTGGCGCGCCTGATGGGCTATCGGAGGGCAATTGCTGTGATGTGTCTGGGATTTCTGATCGTGATGTTGGGGACCTATTTCAAGCCCCGCGATCACACCTCCATGCTCTTCTGGATTCCCTGGATCGGCTTTTTTTCCGGCGTGTTCGGCCTGTTCACCATGTATCTCCCGCCGCTCTTCCCGGTGCTGATGCGCACCACCGGCGCGGGCTTCAGCTACAACATTGGACGCATCGCCGCCGCCATCGGCACGGTTTTCTTCGGCCTCTTCGCCAAAGTCGGCGATTTCCGCATCGCTCTGCTCTCGGCCGGCTTCCTGTTCATTCCCGCGATGTTCTTTGCGATGCTTCTGCCCGATCTGCACGACAATGCGCCGGCGACAACTTGAGGGCTGCTTGCCCCTCCTTCGATCACGCGTACAATCCCTCAAATTTTGCTTTGCCATGTCCCTTGCTGAAGAAAGAGGGCCGCACGTAAATGCCTCGCCGCACCGACATCCACACCATCCTCATCATCGGCTCCGGCCCCATCGTCATCGGCCAGGGGTGCGAGTTTGATTATTCAGGCGTTCAGGCCTGCCGGGCGCTGAAGGAAGAGGGGTATCGCGTCGTCCTCATCAACTCCAATCCGGCCACCATCATGACCGATCCGGAGTTCGCCGATGCTACTTATATAGAGCCGATCACTCCTGAGGCCGTGGAGAAAATCCTCGAGCGCGAATCCAAGGGCGGCAAACCAGTCGATGCCGTTCTGCCGACGCTCGGCGGCCAGACCGGCCTGAATACGGCCATGGCCTGCTACGACCAGGGCATCTTCACCAAATACGGCGTGCAGATGATCGGCGCCAACCGCGAGGCCATCTTTCGCGGCGAGGATCGGCAGCGATTCAAGGACCTGATGATTCAGATCGGGCTGAAGGTGCCGCGCTCCGGCGTCGTTCACAACATGGATGATGCCCGCCGGGTGCTGGAAGAGCTGGGCCTGCCGCTGATTATTCGCCCCGCCTTCACCCTCGGCGGCACGGGCGGCGGAATCGCCTACAACGTCGAGGAATTCGAAACCACCGTGCAGCGCGGCCTGGATGCCTCGCCCGTCACCGAGGTCCTCATCGAGCAATCGGTCATCGGCTGGAAGGAATTTGAGCTGGAGGTGATGCGCGACAAGAACGACAACGTCGTCATCATCTGCTCGATTGAAAACGTCGATCCCATGGGCGTCCACACCGGCGATTCCATCACCGTCGCGCCGATTCAGACGCTGACCGACAAGGAATATCAGCGGATGCGGGATGCGGCCATTGCGATCATTCGAGCGGTGGGAGTTGAAACGGGCGGGTCGAATATTCAGTTTGCAATTGATCCTGACAATGGGGACATGGTGGTGGTGGAGATGAATCCGCGGGTGTCGCGATCGTCGGCGCTGGCTTCGAAGGCCACTGGATATCCGATTGCCAAGATCGCGGCGAAGCTGGCGGTGGGATATACGCTGGATGAGCTGCCGAATTACATCACCTCGCGGAAGAGCAAGGATGGGAAGTCGGATCTTTACACGTCGGCCTGTTTTGAGCCGACGATCGATTACTGCGTGATTAAAATTCCGCGCTGGACGTTTGAAAAATTTCCGGATGCGGATGAGACGCTGACGACGCAGATGAAAAGTGTTGGCGAGGCGATGGCGATTGGGAGGACGTTCAAAGAAGCGTTGCAGAAGGGGATTCGGTCGATGGAGGTGAAGCGGTTTGGGTTTGGGTTGGATAAATACGATAAGTGGTTGAACTCCGAACGGTACTACTACAGTGGCGCGGGCGCCTCGCCCGTGGCTGCGGATCATGGGCGAGGCGCCCATGCCACGTTACCAGCCTCGGCCCGTGCTGAAGATGATAATTCAGATAAGACAACTCAGGGTGAATCCTCGGCGACTGAATGGCCAATTCCTGAAGCAAAACTCCGGCGGAAGCTGTCCGTCCCGTCGCAGGGCCGGCTCTATTACATCCGCTACGCGCTGAAAATGGGTTGGACGATCGAGCAGATCCACGAGCTGACCAACATCGATCCATGGTTTCTGGCGGAAATGAAGGAGCTGGTTGATTTTGAGAACGTGTTGGATGAAGTTGGGCCAAACATTCTCGATAATGCAGCATGCTTCGGTGGGGATGGCACTCTTCGAAACGCAGATGGCGAAACTTGGTCTGCGACTAGTCTGCTCCGCCGCGCCAAGACTTTCGGATATAGCGACGTTCAACTCGCACAAATTTCGCAGAGCGACCTGAGCGCCCGAGACATACGAAAGCTGCGCGAAGAACGATTGATTCGCGCTACGTACAAACTCGTCGACACCTGCGCTGCCGAATTTGAAGCCGCCACTCCCTATTATTACTCAACCTACGAAGAACCCTACACCATCAATGGCAAACCCGTCGCTGAAGACGAGATTCGGTTAACCAACAAGCCGAAAGTCATCATCATCGGCGGCGGGCCCAATCGCATCGGACAGGGAATCGAGTTCGACTACTGCTGCGTCCAGGCCGCCTTCGCCATGAAGGACCTTGGCCTCGAATCGGTGATGATCAACTCCAACCCCGAAACCGTCTCCACCGACTACGACACCAGCGACCTCCTCTTCTTCGAACCCCTCACCCACGAAGACGTCCTCAACATCTGCGAGCGTCTCAACTGCCGGCCCTTCTCCGAATCCGGCGGCCTGGTCAAAGGCGTCATCGTTCAATTCGGCGGCCAAACGCCCCTCAACCTCGCCCGCGGCCTCAAAGAAGCCGGCGTGCCCATTCTCGGCACTTCCGTCGATTCCATTGAAGCGGCCGGGGACCGCGAGAAATTCCGCGACCTGATCCAGCGGCTGAAACTCAAACAACCCGCCAACGGCATCGCCCGCAATCTCGCCGAGGCCCGGGCCATTGCCAAACAAATCGGCTATCCCGTGCTCGTCCGGCCCTCGTTCGTCCTTGGCGGACGCGCGATGGAGATTGTGTCGGATGAGGATCAGCTCAACTTTTACATGACCAACGCCATCGAGGCGTCGGGGACCGGGGCCGCGACCACGGATTCGCCCATCCTGATCGACAAATTCCTCGACAACGCGACGGAGGTGGACGTCGATTGCATCGCAGATTTCGCTCCCGAAACCCCGGATGTACATCCGGGGCTTCAGGGTCAGGCCATCATCATCGGCGTCATGGAACACATCGAGG
>JBGPEF010000263.1:0-7647 GCA_041482675.1 Tepidisphaeraceae bacterium
CACCCTCGCCTATCTCGGCAACAGCGCCGGCCCCTATCTCAACCTCTATCACAAGCAGACCAACACAGAATCTCCCGACTACACCGACATCATCAACCTCACCAAGGCCTTCGACGCCACCCAGACACCGGCCGGCAACTTCGTCGCGGCGATGAATGCCAACATCAACGTCGCCGAGTGGATGCGCTACTTCGCCGCCAGCATTCTCATCGGCGACCAGGAAACCACCCTCGCCAGCGGCATCGGCGATGACTATGACCTCTATCGCGGCGCAATCGATCAACACTTCATCGTCGTCCCCCACGACCTCGACACCATTCTCGGCCAGGGCAACGGCGGCCAGGGGTATGACGGCATCTTCCAGGCCACCAACCTCACCTCCATCAATCGCCTCCTCCGCAACACCACCTTCGCCCCCATGTACGCCGCCGCCATGAAGGAACTGGCCGACACCGCTTTCGCTCCCCAGAACATCGGCCCCCTCCTCCAAAACACCCTCGGCAGTTATGTCCCCCAGGTCACCATCGATGCAATGAAGCAGTGGGTCGCCGATCGCATCACTTCCATCTTCGCTCCCACCGGCGGCGTCCCCCTCGTTCCCCTCAAGCTCCGCGTCACCACCACCCCCGCACTCGTTAATGGATATCCCCAGGTCACCACCAACTCCGTCGCCCTCGCCGGCCAGGCCAACGCCATCACCACCCGCTCCGTTCTCGTCAACGGCGTCGCCGCCACCTGGACCGCCGGGCCCACCGCAACTCCCGTCACCACCACAACCTCTATGGGCGGCTGGACTGTCACCCTCACCAACCTCCGCCCCGGCATCAATCGCGTACTCATCCAGGCCCGCGACGGCAACGGCGTGGAACTCGAGCGCACCTACCAGGACATCTGGTACAGCACCGGCACACAGACCGAAGTCCCCGCAACTCTCCCGCTCGGCACCACCACCACCTGGACCTCCGCCGCCGGCCTCTATCACGTCGCCGCCTCCGTCACCGTCCCCAGCGGCGCAACCCTCATCATCCAGCCCGGCGTCACCGTCTTCTTCGAACCCGGAGCCGGCCTCACTGTCGCCGCCGGCGGCACTCTCCTCGCCAATGGCACCGACCTCGCCCGCATTCGCTTCACACGGACGCCCACCGCCGCCGGCGCATGGCGCGACATCACCGTCAACAGCGCTGGCACCCCCAACACCAACAGCATCTCCTTCGCCGACATGGAATTCGCCGGTTCCGCCGGCGGCAACATCAATGTCACCAACGGCCGCCTCGACACCGACCACATGACCTGGACGGGAACCACCGCCCAGATCGTCAACTACAACAACTCCTCCTTCCGCCTCACCAACTCCGTCCTTCCCACCGTCGTCAACGTCGAGCCCGGCCACTTCCTCGGCATGCCCGCCGGCGGCTATGCCCTCGTCCAGGGCAACATCTTCGGCACCACCACCGGCCACTGGGACATCTTCGACTTCACCGGCGGCAATCGCGCCGGCTCGATTTTCCAGGTCCTCGACAACATCTTCACCGGCACCGGCACGGGCTTTGTCAATGCCGACGACATCCTCGACATCGACGGCACCGATGCTCACATCGAGGGGAACATTTTCATGAATGTTTTCCCCTCGCCGATTTCCGACACCAACTCCGCCATCTCCGGCGGCGCGGATTCGGGCAACACCTCCGAAGTCGTCTCCGTCCGCAACATCTTCTACAACGTCGACCACGCCTTCCTCATGAAGGAAGGCAACTCCGTCCGCTCCGTCAACGACACGATGGTGCATGTCCTGGCCGGTGTCTACAACTTCGACGAGCCCGGCTTCGCGGCCAGCAAGGGCGTGGGTGGATATGGCGACGGCATCATCATGCAGGATGTTCCGCTCGATGGCAGCGGCAACGCCATCGTCGTTCAGAACCCCGGCACTTCGCCGTTTGTGCTTCGCAATTCCGTCATGCCGGGCAATACGCCTTACACCGGCGCAGGAAATGTCGTCGGCGATGCACAGTTGCTCATCCGCAACACCGCCACGCACATCGTCAGCGCCATCACCCGCAACGGCACCATCGCCACCGCAACGTCCATCGGCCACGGACTCATCGTCGGCGACAAAGTCCTGGTCTATGGTGCAGGCCCGGCCGAATACGACGGCGTCTTTACCGTTACCAACGCGACCGAGGACACCTTCAGTTTCGTGGTCTCCGGCGCACCCGCGAATGTTTCCGGAGCCTTCAGCGCTCTCCGCCAACCTGACATCAGCGAATTCGCCCTCCGTCCCGGCCCCGGCCCCGCCGTCGGCAAAGGCCCCAACGGCGTCGATATGGGCGCTGTCATCCCCAGCGGCGCAACCATCGGCGGCGTTCCCCTTTCACCCACCCGCTCCACCTCCGCCACCCTCACCATCGGTGGGCCGGATATCCTGGCCTACAAGTGGAAGCTCGATAACGGCGCATACAGCGCTGAAGTCGTTGTAACCAACCCACTGACCGCCAACCCCACCATCCCTCCGATCGTTCTCAGTGCTCTGAGCAACGGCACCCACACGATTTCAGTCGCCCGCAAAAATTCCGCCGGCTTCTATCAGCCCGATGCACAAGCCACCACCAAAACCTGGACCGTCAACACCGCACTCCCCGCTCCCACCATCCGCATCAACGAAGTCCTCGCCCAGAACTCCGCCGCCGCCAATCACTCCGGCACCTTCCCCGACATGATCGAGCTCTTCAACGCCGGCGCATCCTCCTTCGACCTCTCCGGCATGAGCCTCACCGACGATCAGCTCTCCACCCGCAAATTCGTCTTCCCCGCCGGCACACCGCTCCTCGCGCCAAACACATACCTGGTCGTCTACGCCGACAACCCCAACGCCACCGCCGGCTTCCACACCGGCTTCTCCCTCAAGCAGAGCGGCGAAGGCGTCTATCTCTACAACACCCTCGCCAACGGCGGCGCCCAGATTGACGGCGTCACCTTCGGCTATCAGCTCGATGACCTCTCCATCAGCCGCCAGGCCGATGGATCATGGCGTCTCTCCACTCCAACCTTTGGCGCTGGCCCCAATTTCCCCGGCGCGCTCAACACCGCCCTCCCCCTTGGCGATCCGCACCAGCTCAAAATCAACGAATGGGGCACCCACGGCCTCCCCCCGTTCTCACAGGATTTCATCGAGCTCTACAACCCAACATCCTGGCCCGTCGATCTCGGCGGCCTGTCCCTCAGCGATCAGCCCATCGGTTGGCCCAACAAAAGCGTCGTCCCCGCCCTCACTTTCATCCCTGCCAAAGGCTTTTTCCACTTCAAAGCCGACAACGATCCCCTCCAGGGCGCGGATCACCTGGATTTCCACCTCTCCTCCGAGCGCGGCGACATCGGCCTCTACGATGCGGCCGGAAAGCAGATTGATTTCATCGTTTACGGCACGCAGCAGCTCGGTTTGTCACAAGGCCGAACCCCCGATGGCGGTCCTCTCTGGCAATTCTTCTCCCCACCCAGTCCCGGAGTCGCCAATCCCGCGCCCTCGACCGTCTCCACCACCAGTGTAAAGCTGATCACTTTCACTCAAGACCCCTCCGGTGCTGCCTACCTCTGGAAATACAGCCAGGACAACAAGGACCTGGGCACCCTCTGGCGCAACGTCGGCTACGCTGACACCACCGCGGATTGGCAGGGCCCCGCCGGCGCACTCTTCTACAACGAAACCGCCGCCCTTCCCGAGCCCAAGACCACTCCGCTCAATCTCATTACAGCTCCAGCCACCACCGACACCCCCACTTTCTACTTCCGCATTCACTTCAATCTCCCCGCCGCCACCGCTCCTCTGGCCAGTGTCATTTCGCTCCAGCTCCAAACGGTTCTGGACGATGGCGCTGTCATTTATCTCAACGGCCATCAGATCCAAAGCATCGGCATGCCCACCGGGACCATCAATTTTAGCACCTACACCGGCACCACCAATGGCGGCCGAAGCGTGTCCGACGCCGTCCTCGAAGGCTTTTCCATCACCGACCTCTCCAGCCTCGTGCAGGGCGACAACGTTCTGGCGGTTGAAGTGCATCAGACATCGAACAACAGCACCGACGTCGTCTGGGGCGCATCGCTAAACGCCGTCGTCCAGGGCGTAGTCACCACGCCCCCCGGTCTCCGCATCACCGAAATCAATTACAACCCTCCCGGCGGCGGCCTCACCTACGCCCCCAGCGACTTCGAATTCATCGAGCTGAAAAACACCGGCATCACTCCCATCACCCTCACCGGCATCCATTTCGGCGCTGGCGTCACCTTCAACTTCGCCTCCGGAACCCTCGCCGCCGGCGCTACCGGCGTCCTCGTCAAGAACCAGGCCGCCTTCACCTCCCGCTACGGCGCCGGCATCACCATCCTCGGCCAATACACCGATTCCCTCGACAACAACGGCGAGGAAATCCGTCTCCTCGATGCCACCAACGGCACCATCCAGGACTTCGCCTACAGCGACGCCTGGTATCCCACCACCGATGGCGGCGGCCCCACCCTGACCATCATCGATCCCTCCGCCAACCTCAACACCTGGATCAGCCCCGAAAGTTGGCGCGCCAGCAAATTCGCCTTCGGCTCCCCCGGCGTCATCGCCGAAAACGCCACCGCCGTTGACACCGTCGTCGTCAACGAAATCTCCTCCAACAGCACCCCCGGAACCGACTGGATCGAGCTCTACAACCCCACCGCCTCCCCAATCGACATCAGCGGTTGGTATCTCACCGATTCGGCCGATAATCTCCTCAAATTCCGCATCCCCGCCACCACCACCATTCAGCCCGGCCAATACCTCTCCTTCGACGAAACCCAGTTCAACACCGCCAGCCCGATCGCTTTCACCCTCAGCGAATTCGGCGCGGATGTCTGGCTCTCCTCCTCCACCTCCGCTGGAATTCTCACCGGCTATCACCAGGGCCTCTCCTTCGGCCCCGCCGAAAATGGCGTCACCTTCGGCCGCTACGCCACCAGCACCGGCCAGGTCGATTTCCCACCGCTGGGCGCGCCCACCCGCGACGCCGCCAACGCCTACCCACTGGTCGGCCCCGTCGTCATCAACGAAATCATGTATCACCCCGCCACCACCAACGGCGAATTCGTCGAGCTTCGCAACATCTCCGGCGCACCCCTCTCCCTCGACAACTGGAAATTCCTCGACGGCCTCGAATTCACCATTCCCGTCGGCACAACCATCCCCGCCAGCGGCTTTGTCCTCCTCGTCGATCAGGACCCCAACACCTTCCGCTCCACCTACAACGTTCCCGCCGCCGTGCAGATCTTCCAATTCGTCGGCGCACTCGCCAACACCGGCGAAAATCTCGCCCTCGGCAAGCCCGGCCCCGCCGATCCCGGCTCCGGCTTCATTCCCTATTACCTCGTCGATCGCGTCAATTACGCCGCCATTCCACCCTGGCCCATCACCCCCGACGGCCAGGGCCCATCCCTTTCCCGCATCAATGCCTTGAATTACGGCAACGACCCCATCAATTGGACCGCCAGCACCCTCGACGGCGGAACCCCCGGCAGCCTGAACTTCGGCGGCGGCGATGCCGCGGTCGAGGGCTCCGCCGGCGACGACACCTATTACATCCGCCTCAATGGCGCCAATCTGGAAGTCTTCGCCGGCTCAACCCCCACCGGCCAGCCCGCCTTCACCTTCTCCGCCGATTCCGCCAGCTTCACTTTCAACGGCAATGGCGGAAACGACAAACTGATCGTCGATTTCTCCAATGGAGCACCGCTCACCTTCGGCAACATCATCTACGCCGGCGGCGCTCAAACCAGCAGCGATACCCTCACCGTCATCGGCGGCAGCGGCGCCAACAACAGCGGCTCCTACCTGCCCACTGCCGGCGTCGCAGGTTCCGGAACCATCAGTGTCGGCGGCCACATCATCAACTTCTCCGGCCTGGAACCAGTCACCGTCAGCGCCTTCGCCACCTTCACCCTCATCACTCCTTCTTCCAACGACACCCTGAACCTCACCGGCAATGCCGTTCAGACCGTCATCGCCGGCAGCAGCGGCGGCACACCGTTCGAATCCATCACCTACACCACCGTCTCCAACTTCATCATCGATTCCCAAACCAACGATGCCGGCGGCTCCGGCAACGACTCGATCAGCATCAACAACGGCACCAGGCTCAGCAGCATCCTCCACATCATGCTCGGCGCCGGCGCCAACACCGTCAACGCATTCGGCGGCACCTCCAACCTCGACATCTCCACCACCGGCGCAGGCGCCTCCACCGTCAACGTCAGCAACTCCTCCACCGTCAACTTCACCGCCAGCCAGCGCCTCTCCACCCTCAACGTCAACAACTCCGCCACCGCCCGCGTCGCCTCCGGCGGCGACAAGTTCCTCCGCGTCAATAACCTCACCGTTGCCCCCGGCGCTGCCCTCGACCTCACCGACAACGACCTCATCATCCAGAGCACCGCCCCCGCCAAAGCCGCCCTCTATTCCACCATCTTCGGCTATCTCTTCACCGGCCGCGCTGGCGGCCTGTGGAACGGCCCCGGCATCAGGAGCTCCATCGCCGCCGCCAACCCCGCCCGCAACACCGGCCTCGCCGCCATCGTCAACGACATCGGCGACGGCGTCACCACCGTCCGCCCCACCCTCGCCGGCGAGCCCGTCGATGTGAACACCATCCTCGTGAAATACACCTACAACGGCGACGGAAATCTCGACGGCACACTCAACGCCGACGACTACGCCCAGATCGACGCCGGCTTCGCCTCCCACTCCACCGGCTACTACAACGGCGATTTCAACTACACCGGCGGCCAGCCCAACTCCGACGACTACTTCCTCATCGACCGATCCTACTCCACCCAAAGCGACCCCCTCGGCTCTCCGCAACCCGCTCCTCAACCCCCCTCCAGCACCGAGCTTCCTCCCACCACCACACCTTCCGCCCCCGCCAACCCCATAGTCCCCGTAGGGTCCGCGTCAGCGGACGCTGTAATTCTCCCCACGACCTCCGCAACCGAATCCGAAACCCAGAAAAAATCCCGCCGCCACCGTCACCACCGCGCCCGCGACCGCGAATTCGCCCCCGACCAAAAATCCCCCGACCGCTGGCTCCTCCCCAGCGCCCTCTCCCGCCGCTGATCGCGCACTCGTACCACGGGCATCCTGCCCGTGCTGCAAAAATAAATCCAAATCCGCTTCCCCCCCCAACCCGCGCCCTTCGCCGCGCGCGCCCTCGGGATCGCGCACCCGTACCACGGGCATCCTGCCCGTGCTGGTAAAAAAAATTCAAATCCGCTTCCCCCCCCAAGCCGCGCCATTCGCCGCGCGCGCCTTCGTGCCTTCGTGTTTAACTCTTCCTTCCCTACTTCCCCGACTCCACCATCTTCTTCATAAACTTAAACCCATCGCTATACACTTCCTCCGGCGACTGAAACAAATCCCTCCAGATCTTCGTCGCCGCCGCCAGATCCGGCAGCAATCTCCCAAACGACTCGATCGTCAACCACCCGTCATACTTCATCTTCTTCAACTGCGCAAACGTCTCCGCCCACTGAATATGCCCGGTCCCCGGCGTCCCCCGGTCGTTCTCGCTGATGTGAACATGAATCACATGCTTCGCCACTTCCGCCAGCGCCCTGGGCCCATCCTTCTCTTCG
>JBGPEF010000264.1:0-7640 GCA_041482675.1 Tepidisphaeraceae bacterium
AAGACCCCCTCACCCTGCGCTCTCCCCCGAGTACGGGGGCGAGGGGAAGAGAGGCAATCAGGCGATTTGACGCAGCCGCTGGGCCCGGGCGGCCCGATTGATACCGGGCAGGACGTAATCCCGCGCCACCGCATCCCACGACATGTGGGAGGCCAAGTCATACCCCCGGTTGATGAACTGCTCGAACTCCTGCGGCGAGCGCGGCAGCCGATTGATCAGGTCGTTCGCCACCCGCTCGGCCACAACGTGCTCGATTTCATCGCGCTGGGGCTGGCCGATCGACATGAGCTGCTCGGGACGCAAATCCTTTCGCGGAAGCTCGGTGTAATCGGCCACGATGACATTGGGCGTGGGCTGTCCGCCGGTGATCTTTTCGACAAACCCGGCACATCCGCACACGCTGCTGAAGACGCAGATGCCGCCGAAGCTGATCGGCTCGACCTGGGCGATGCCGAATGGCTCATAGATGCTCTGACCGAATTCGGCATCAGAGCCCTTGCGGATATCCATGAATTCCATGTTGGATGGCATGCGCTGGCCGCAGAGGCGCTGTTCCCATCCGAACTGATTGATGAAAATCACCTTGATGTTGCGCGCCCGGGCGTTGAATTCCTGCACCGCCTGGTAATAAACCGCCTCGCCATGCGAAAGGTCCGGCAGGCCCTCGCGGTGAACCACCGGCCAGTGATAGTGCTGCTCCATCTGCCGCACATCCTCGGGCCGGCGGCCGGGAACCTCGGTGCTGAGGCTGAACAGAATCGCCGACTCATTTCGCTTGCGGAGGATCAGCTCCATGTGCTCGAGCACGCGCATATCGCGCCACATCCCCTTGCTGGGCACCAGCCGGGTGACGTGCGTGAAGACATAGTCCGGATCGTAGCCCAGGAGATTGTTGCAATACTGCCGCAGCTTCTGGCGGCTGGCCATCTTCTCATCGACGCTCAGCTTCCAGTGCGGCACGCCGTTGTAGGCGATCTGCGAATCCACGTGCACAAAATCCGGGCCCAGGAATCGCATTTCTTTCAGGACATAGTCGCCAACCGCGAAGACGCCATCGAAAAAGCGCGTCGCCTTGACCATCGAATGCTTGTAGAACCCGGCCTGGCTGCCGAAGACATCCTCCACGTACTGCCCCTGCGCCATGGCCGCGCGCATGACGTTGTAAAACATCGTGTCGTGGCCGGGATGCCCCTCGACCAGCCGCCGCATCGTGGCCACCTCATGGGCGTAAAAAATCGTTCTGAAATTGCCCTTCTCCCCATCGAGAATCGAAGCCAGGGCCGTTGGCACCCCCATATATTCATGCGAGAGAATCACGCACGGCTCGCTGGTCGTGCTCACGCCCAGCGCATGCAGGGCGGCGATGGCGGGGGGGGCGAGGCGAACGTATTGCTCAAAATCCCAGATGTTCTCGTAGCGCGAGCTGTCGATCCCAAACTCCTTCCACAGCTGGAACTTGAACTGGGCAATTCTTTGCTCATCAAATCGCGCTACATCAATCAGCAGCACTTCCGGCGTGCTGACGATGCCCGTCGATTTCTCCATGTACTTGCGCCGGCCGTAGACGATTCCCACCCCAAAATCCTGCTCGATCTGCCGGAACCGCGAGGCCAGCGGCGAGCGATAAAGATGGTCCAGCGAGCTATAAAGCACCTCGCCCTGCGGGCCGAGCCGCTGCTCGCCGGTGGTGTCGGTTGGCCAGAATGGCCCGACCAGAATGTTTCGCTGAATGGAATTGAGATAGACGGGACTGGTGAACAATCCGTGAAGGACGGCGCCGATGCCGCCGATTTTCTGGATGGCTTCGTGGGTCACGTGAACGACGGTTGGCATGCGGTGGTTCCGGGTTGAACACTGGGTAACAGGAACGCGTCGTGCGCGATTATACAGGGCGTTCGCGCCCCAAGCCACGGGAGCAATTTTCTCGGCGAGACCGGGCTTATAGCGCGGCTGAAGTTCTATTCGTGCCCGATACAGGCGGTCTTTAACTGATTATTGCAGGTGCCTGCCATGCCCGCCTGCGCAGCATCGCCTTAATCGCGATTAGCGGACCAGCCCCGCGTTATTTTCCCGGTTGCGTGGCCGGCGCGCGCGGCGCTGCCTTCGCCGCAATCTGTCCCTGCCGGGCATAATCCACCGCCTCGGCCAATATTCGCGCTGCCTCCTGCGGCGCATGGAAACCCATCGAATTCTCGGCCGCGACAAAATCCAGCCGCCATTGTGCTTTGCGATGGAAAGCCAGAGCGGCCTTGAGCTGCTCATCGCCCGCCCCGGCTTTGCGGGCGTCATTGATGGCGTCGAGCATGTCCACCAGCGCTGCGGCCGACCTCCGCATCAGCGCGTGCGTCCGTTCCTGAATTACATCCGCCCGCGCCTGGATTTCCTCCTCGGGGTAGTGGTGGCATTGCTGACACGCACGCGACTTGTTCAGGAGCGGGCTGCGCACCCAGTGATCGGAAATCTTCAGCGCTCCTTCGCGCTTATACGGCATGTGGCAATCAGCGCAGGAAACGCCGCTGCGCGCATGAATCCCCTGATTCCACATCTCAAATTCCGGATGCTGCGCCTTGAGCACGGGTGCGCCGGTTTCCTTGTGCTTCCAATCGGTAAATCCCATGTCATCGTAATATTTCTCAATCTCCTCCACCTTCAGGCCATTGGACCAGGGATAGGTGACGGTCTTTCGGTCGCCCTTGAAGTAATACTCGACGTGGCACTGCCCGCAGACGAATGATCGCATCTCCTGCCGCGTCGCATCGCGATTCACGTCGTAATCTTTGGTCCCCTGGTGCTCCTTGAGTGATTTTATCCCCACCAGGAATCCTGGCCGGGTCACCCGCAGCTCCATCGTCTTTGGATCATGGCAATCGACACAGCCCACGGGATGGGAAATCAGCTTGTTCCCCTTGTCATCCACCAGTTCATGCGCCTTCTGATAAGGCATGGCGCAGACCTCCTCAAATCCCTTCATGACATCGCCCTTTCCGACGAACCGATAGGCCGGAATGATCGATGCGTGGCAATGCAGGCACGCGCCCGGCTGCGGCTTCTCGGTAACCCGCCGCGTCTGTTCCTGATCAAACAGCATGTGCGCATGCCCGCGGCGGTCGCGATAGTCGATGGCAAAGGCATAGCCGGCGAACATCCGCGTCAGCCACGGTTCCTTTTCCGCCTTCTCCGCGGGATGTGCATCGCCGCCGCCGAAATTGGTGGAGCTGGCTTGCACGGTCTGCTTGTAGCCGTCGTGTTGCCGCGGCCAGTTCGATCCCCACACGGCCGGATCCACCGTGTCCTCGGTCACATCAACCACGCGCAGATACGGATTTTTCGCCTCCTGCTTGCGCTCAAAAATGTTCACCAGCAGCGCGGTCACCAGCGCGCTGACGGCCGCGGTGATCACGACCAGAACCAGGAACACAGCGGTTTTGCGCTTCTTCGATTCCCCTGCCGGCTTCGATTCCTTCTGCTCTTCGGCCATAACAGCCTCTCGTTGTTCACCGCGTCGGCCCATGCCCCACGCTGGCATGACAGTGCACGCAGGTCACGCTGGTCACATCCGTGGTGCTTCCCTCGACGATGTCGTGCATCAGGTCGCCATGACACTTCAGACAGTTGTTCTGCAAAATGCGCGAGTTCTTCGGCTTGATCTGAATCGGCTCGTGAAAGTCCTGAAACGTGAACCCCCGGGAGTGCCGGTATCCATTCTCGGCCTTGGCGATGTATTTGGGAATCGTGTCGCGCGGCAGATGGCAATCCACGCAACCCGCGGCCGCGTGATGGCTCGCCTTGCCCCACGAGTCGTACTCATCGTTCATGATGTGGCAGTTGATGCAGGCCCGGGGATCGGTCGAAAAGTAGGAGAGTCCGCGCGCGTAAGTGAAGGTAAACAGCCCGACCCCAAGCCCCGTCCCCAGTGCAATCGCGACCAGCGCGACCAGCTTCCTTGCCGATAGCACACGCATCTATTCCAAGCTATCCATCGGCCTCCGATTGGTCAAATTCACGCCACCGGCGCGCCGGCCTTGCCGTCGTGCGCGGCCGCGACCGGATGAGTGAGTGGTTGCACCGTTATCGAGACGACGTTGGTCGGACAGGATAATAAAGGTGACGCGAACCATTAATTACTATTCTCTGGCAATTTTCGAATTTTTCCATCCCTTGGGGCCGGCCGAAGAGAAATTATCGATAAAGGTTCGCGTCACCTTTATTTTGCCCCGAAGAGAAATTATCGATAAAGGTTCGCGTCACCTTTATTTTGCCCCACCTTTATTTTGCCTGTCACCTTTATTTTGCCCACCTTTATTTTGCCCGTCACCTTTATTTTGCCTGGATCCTCACCATCCCCTGCTCCGCCACCATGGCGGCCATCTCCTACCTCTTCATCCGCTTCACCATTCAGCCAATTTTCCGAGAAGACCCCTCATCAATCGTCATTGACGGTAACATGTGCCACGGGCGGCTTGCTGCCCGTGCCGTCATTTCTATGAGCGATACAAATCTCAACGATCCCTCCTCGCCGCCGCCCGCTCCCGCTCTCACCCCGCCTCGCCCCACCTCCGAGGTGCTCGTCGAGACTCTCCTCGTCCTGCTCCTCTTCGTAATCCCGCACTGGTTCCACAGCGTCGCCGCCCTGTATCTACCAAGCCGCGATCCCGACCCCTTCGTCTATCAATGCCTCAACTGGACCCTCACCAACGTCGGCACCATCGGCCTCATGTTCTATCTCATCTACCGTTCCGGCGACCCCTGGTCCCGCTTCGGCATCGTCCGCCTCGACTTCACCCGCGATGTGCTCGGCGGCATCGGCCTCTTCGTACTCGCCCTCGTCTTCCACTATCTCGTCTGGATTGTCCTCCCATCCGTTCTAGGCCGCAGCACCATGACCAACATGGGCGCCCAAAACACCAGCTACTTCGCCAAAACCCCCGGCGGCTGGGGAATCGTCCTCCTGATTGTCATGAGCGCCGCCAATGGTCTGGCCGAAGAACTGGTCATGCGTGGCTATCTCATCCCCCGCTTCGAGCGCCTTTTCGGGTCCACCCTTCTCGCCCTCCTCCTCAGCACCATCCTCTTCGCCAGCTACCACAGCTACCAGGGCGCCACCGGCGTCATCTCCGTCACCAGCCTCGGCATCGTCTACGGCGCCGCCTTCTGCTTCTTCCGCCGCCTCTGGCCCATCGCCCTCGCCCACGCCCTCCAGGACGCCATCGGCCTGGCAATGCAATGAACTTCTTCTTCGTGCGCTTAGTGCCCTTGGTGGACAGTCTTCGTGGAATTTAGTGGATCACGCCGCCGGCGCATCGGCCTTGCCGTCATGCGCGGCCGGAACCGGATGAGTGAGTGGCTGCACCGTTATCGAAACGACATTGGTCGGACAAACCTCGACGCATTCCCCCTTCAAATCGCATTTGCTCAGGTTCCGCGTGTCCACCAGCGCCTTGCCATCCACCATCTTCAACACATCCTGCTGGCAGTGGGCCACGCAGATTTCGCAGCCGATGCAGTCGCGAATATCGATCGCCACCGTCGCCTTGAAGCTGCCATGCCCGTTGGGATCCTGCCGCACAAACCGGCCGATCGGGGCAACGTGCTCGCGGCCGGCTTCCAGGCCGAAATCGGCCTCGAGATGATCGAACGTGGCCTGTGATTTCACCTCCACCGGCCCACGACGACGCAGACGATAGATCGGCTGATTGCAAAGCTGGCAGAGCTGAAGCTGCTCGAGCTTTTCCAGGTATTTGATCACCGTGGTGACCACCGTCGCGTGCGACCAGGTCAGCGGGCTGACCGAAATCGGCTCGTTGGTGTACGGATTCACCTGCTCCGCCAGCACGCCGGATTCCAGGGCGTGGCTGGCCGTCCACTCAAAAATGGGAATCGCGGTTTTGAGCTCCGCAAGGGTCGTCGCCCGTGTGATGTAATAATCCGCCATCCACAGCGTGCAGATAAACCACGGATTGCCCGGCACTGCGGCCACATCATTGCTCACCCGGTGATAGTAATCATTCTCATATCGGGCAACGCCTCCCACCTGCGTTTTCACCCAAAGCTGGTCCTCCACCGCCTTCATTGTCGATTCCACGCGTGGATCATCGGCCTCGAACAGATGGAATTTGAATATCGCAAACAGCGACGAATCCAGAACGTCATCCACCTCGAACAGATCTTCCGTCGTCGGCTCGGTTTTCAGCTCGGATGTCTCGACATAATCCGTCACATCCGGCGGAACGGGATTGTCGCGCGGAACAATCCGGCGGACGAAGCGATTGAGCCGCTCGCTGAAGAGATATTTGCTGGCACCGGCTTTTATCTGCTCGGCCGCGTTGTTATAGACCTCGGCCTTGGCCCGATCGCCAAAACAAACCGCGAAATTCCGCGCTGCCTTCAGCGCCCCGTAAACCGTCGCCACCGTGAACGCGTGAATCCCCCATCGCTCCTCCCACAGGTCATAGCTGGGCAGCGGCAGGCCTGTCTTGGTGTCGCGATAGGCCACCATAAAATCCGCCGCTTTCTGGATCAAATCCACCCACAGCGGCCGGACATATTCAATGTCGCGATAGCGGTAGTAATGCCGCCACAGCGCCCACACCACCAGCGCGGTCCCATCCTCCTGAATCGGCAACACCCGCGTCCCCTTCAGCACCCACGGATGCCACGATGACGCCGGCGATCCATCCGGGTTGTACTTGTGATGGAAATAGCCGTCGGGGGTGATCACATCCTTGCAGAATGTGTAAAACCACCGCGCCAAGTCGGGAAATCCGGCCAGATCCAGCGAATTGGCCACCAGCGCCCCATCGCGCGGCCACATATACGAATAGGTATCCCGCGAGAACTGCATGATGTCAGAATCATTGGCGGCAATGATCGCCCCGCCATTGTCAATCTGCGTCCGCACCAGAAGCAGCGACCGCTTGAACAGGTCCACCACCTTGGGCGGAATATTTCCAAAGTTGATATTGGTCCCCCCAACCCACAATCGCCAATACGACGTCGTGCGATCGATCACCGTCTGCGGGCCCATCTTCAGAAGCCACTTGTGCTGCTCGAGCAATTCCTCGCGCGAATGGCCGGCGATCAGCACCATGTAGACCGTCCGCTCATCCTCGCTGGGCACGCTCACGTGATGCGCGATCGTCGAGTCCACCGCCCCCTGGGCGATTGGGTTGCCCTGCAAATGTCCATCCTCGGCATCGCGCCAGGTTCCCTCCGCCCCATGAAATCCGCTGGTTCCCGTGGCGTACTCGTCGATGCGCTGCTCTCCGCTGCTATAAAACGTGACCATCAGATATCGCTTGCCGCGATAGTGAATGATCGAGCGCAATTCCGGATCGTAATAGGCCGTATCCCCCATCTTGGTCCCGAACATGTTGAAGTCCTGGTGGTGCATGATCCGCACCAGGCGCTCGCTGCGGGCCAGGTTCTTCACTTTGATCTTCCGCACCATGATCGGCCGGTGGAAATCGACGACGTCGTTGCAGTAAAGCGAAACCTTTAGCTCGCGATGCTCGAGTGCAACCGAAGTGGTCAGGGTATCGCGCAGATAGCGCTGCCGGATCGACCAGCCATCGTCGGTTGTCCAATACAGCCGCGATTTGTGTTTCCCTGGAATATCGCAGTAAACCCCGAAGCGGCACGGC
>JBGPEF010000265.1:0-7640 GCA_041482675.1 Tepidisphaeraceae bacterium
AGACACCTTTCCGGATTGAGACCACCACTCGTTCGGACACCATTCACCGTTGCCAAGTCAAGATGTGACGCGGGTCCGCCCAGACCACCAGCCCGTGTTGAACCAATAGCACAACCCCAATCGCATACGGCGAGGGGGCGCTTCGTGACATCGGCGAAGCTGCCTCAAATTCTCAAAGAATCTCGAACCCACCGCCCGGTAACTCGAAAAAAGAACCCCGGCCCTTCGCGGGGGTTTGAATGATTGCAATAACGTCATCTTTCGCCGCTCGGCCAAAGCTCCGCGGACGAGGGAATCAAGGGGAGACGACCATCAACTCTCGCCGCCCTTGCGGCCGATCCGCGACATGTGCTCGCGGTCCTGGCTCACCGCCTCGCCGCCCTTGCGGCCGATGCTCGCCATGTGCTCGCGGTTCTGGCTGACCCGCTCGCCCCCTTTCTTGCCAATCGCGGCCATGTGCTCGCGGTTCTGGCTCACCCGCTCGCCGCCGCGCTTGCCGATGGCGGCCATGTACTCGCGGTTGCGGCTCACCGCCGCCACGCCCTTGCTGGCGATCTGCCGCTGCTTCTCGTTGTCCATCGCCGCGAATCCGCGGGCGCTGGACCCCGATGCGCCGGTGGCATCATCACCCATTGGCTCGGAACGTTCCTCGCCCTGATTTTCACCTTGCTCTGCCTGTGACATCGCACGACTCCTTTCACAAAGCCCGATGCCCCGCGCAAGACAAGTCCGGATCGACATAGCGACAGAGTTGGGCGAGTCCGAACGGGCCGCTCGCCCAACTCCGATTTATCGTGCGCCCACTCGGCTTCAGCCGCCGCTAAAAGGGCGGGGAGCGCATTGGGTCGGCGGACACCCATGTCCGCCTCGCCGGGCAACACCGCCCGGCCTACTCGCCGTCGCCTCCCTGGGCGGCTTCGAGATTGATGCATTGCATGGCCAGCTTGTTCAGTTTCTTGTCGGCCATGCCTTCTTCATCCAGCGTCTGCTGCAACAGCCGGGCGGCCTGGTCATTGCCCAGCACCTCCGCATAGGTCCGCACCGTGCCATAGCCGGCAATCTCATAGTGCTCGACCTTCTGCGCCGCCCCGATCAGCCCCGCATCCATCACCTGCGGCGCCGCGTCCGCTTCCATCAGCTCCTTGCCCTCTTCGATCAGCCCTTCCATCGCCCGGCATTTCTTCCCCTTGGGGCTTTCATAGAGGGCCTGGAAAATCTGCTCCAGCCGCGACACATGCCCTTCGGTCTCGGCCAGATGCGACTGGAATGCCTGCTTCAGCGCCGGGTCGCTGGCCGCCTCGGCCATCTTCGGCAGCGCCGCGATCAGCTGCGTTTCGGCGTTGTAAAGATCCTTAAGATCCTCAACGAAAAGATCTTGAAGTGTATTCATTTCCATGGCGGGTTCCTCGCTACAAAGAGGGGGGCCTGCAATCCCCCACCACACAACACGCTTCCACTGCCACTGGCCCGAGCAATCACCATGCCCGCTGCGGCAGGATGGGCGGAAATGGCCGCTAGTGGCTGAGTTAGCAGCGATCAATCAGACGAAAAGGCATGGCCCCGGTGACACATCTTCGCGTAAATCCGCGCCACGGATGGGGTGGCTCGTGACTCCCCCGCCCACCTCGCAGCCTCCGCAATCAACCGGATTTGCGGCGTGGTATGGTAATTGCCACATGGAAAATTACCCCCAAATGACGACACGCCGGGGGGGTCAACCGAGCTATGGAGATCCAATATGCCCGCCCAAGACACCCGTGACTTCGACAAGCCCTACCCCCGCCCCCCGGATGAAAAGCCGGACGAGAAGCCCGATGAGAAGGAGCCGCGTCGCAAGCCCTCGCAGGCCGAGGGCGAGCGCAATCAGCCCGCCGACGAGCAGCGCAAGGACGAGCCTGATGGAGAGTTCGATGAGCCGCTCAAGCCCAGCCAGGCTGAGGGCGAGCGCAAGCCCTACGACTGACCCCCTCCTTGTAGTGCAGGCTTTCCAGCCTGCTGACGCATCGCAGGCTAAAAGCCTCCACTACAATTGCTTGACGGAATTCCCGCTTCCGGTAGAATTTGCAGCACAATTTGGGTGCCTCTTATCGAGAGTGGCCGAGGGTTGGGCCCGACGACGCCACAGCAACCGCCCCAGCGAGGGACAGGTGCTAACTCCCACCCGACTCGCACCGCGAGCGGGAAAGATAAGAAGAAGCTTGCAACGGACTTTTGAAAGCCTCTTCTTACTGGAAGAGGCTTCTTTCTTGGGTCTGCCCTGCGGGAAGAAGACTGGAGAAACGATGAGTTACATCCTCGGCCTCAAATGCAAGGAATGCGGCCACCGCGTCCCGGTTTCCGCCGTCCACGTTTGCGAGCAGTGTTTCGGCCCCTACGAAGTCGAATACGACTACGCCCAGATGAAGGGCAAGGTCACCCGCGAATCCATCAGCCGCGGGCCCAAGTCATTGTGGCGCTACAAGGACCTCCTCCCCATCGCCGGCCACCCCCGTGCCGGCCTCTATTCAGGCATGACTCCCCTCAAGCGCGCCACCCGCCTGGCGACGGAGCTGGGATGCACCAACCTGTGGATCAAGGATGACTCCTGCAACTATCCCACCTACTCCTATAAAGAACGCGTCGTCGCCGTCGCCATCACCAAGGCCATCGAGTTCGGCTTCGACACCGTCGGCTGCGCCTCCACCGGCAATCTCGCCAACTCCACCGCCGCCCACGCCGCCCAGGCCGGCCTCCGCTGCTTCGTCATGATCCCCCATGACCTGGAGCAGGGAAAAGTCCTCGGCTCCCTGATCTTCGCCCCCACCCTCGTCCGCATCCGCGGCACCTACGACGATGTCAATCGTCTCTGCACCGAGATCGCCGACAAGTACGGCTGGGCCATCGTCAACGTGAATCTCCGCCCCTTCTACACCGAAGGCGCCAAGACCTACGGCTTTGAAATCGCCGAGCAGCTCGGCTGGGAACTTCCCAAGCACACGATCATCCCCACGGCCGGCGGAACCATCCTGCCCAAGGTCTACAAGGCCTACAAGGAATTCATCGAGCTGGGTCTGGTGAAAGACAACGGCCCGAAGATCTACTCCGCCCAGGCCGCCGGCTGCAATCCGGTGGTGACGGCCATCCATCGCGGCAGCGACATCATCGAGCCGCAAAAGCCCAACACGATCGCCAAGTCCATCGCCATCGGCAACCCCGCCGACGGCTACTACGCCGCGCAAGTGGTAAAGGAATCCGGCGGCTGGGGCGAAAGCGCGACGGATCGGGAGATTGTCGATGCAATTAAGTTGCTGGCGAAACTGGAGGGGATTTGGACGGAGCCGGCGGGTGGGACGACGCTGGCGGCGACGATGAAGCTGATTGAGCAGGGGAGGATTCCGAGAGAAGAATCCATCGTCATCAGCATCACCGGGAATGGGCTCAAGACGCAGGAGGTGGTGATTAATGAATTGCCGCCGCCGCGGGTGATCGAGGCGAAGATTGGGGAGTTTGATGGGCTGTTGAAGGAGAATGAGGAGAGGGCGAAGGCAAAGCCGGTGATGGTGCCAATCGAAAGCTAACGGGAAAATGCTTCGCTACCACGTCAAGATTGAAGTTGATGAAGATGGGATGTTCATCGCAGAGTGTCCGTGGTTGCCAGGATGTGTCTCTCAAGGCAAGACGAGGGCGGAGGCGCGGAGAAATATTGAGGACGCGATTACTGGCTACTTCGCGAGCTTGATAAAACATCGCGAAGGGATTCCGAGGAGACGACACAAAGCGTCTTCACACCGCTAGAAGATTTTGAAGAAATTGTAACGCGACGGGGGCGAGGCACGCCTCGCCCCGACTTTTGGTAGATGGTATTCTTCTCTTGCATTCAAGAGAAAGGATATTCATGGGAATCTTGGACAAGCTGCGGGGGGAGTTGATCGACATCATCGAGTGGATCGATGACACGCGCGACACGATGGTGTATCGGTTTGCGCGCTATGACAATGAGATCAAGTATGGGGCCAAGCTGGTGGTGCGGGAGTCGCAGGTGGCGGCGTTTGTGAATGAGGGGCGGCTGGCCGACGTGTATCATCCGGGGACTTACACGCTGGAGACGCAGAACATGCCCATCCTCTCCACCCTGCGCGGGTGGAAGTATGGGTTTTCATCGCCGTTCAAGGCCGAGGTTTACTTCGTCTCGACCAAGGCGTTCACGGGAAGAAAATGGGGGACCAAGAACCCGATCATGCTGCGTGACAGCGAGTTTGGGCCGGTGCGGTTGCGGGCCTTTGGATCTTACGGGATCAAGGTTTCCGATCCGGGCACGTTCCTCAAGCAGTTTGTGGGGACGGATGGGCGGTTCACGGTGGATGAACTGGGGGATCAGCTGCGCGACATGGTGGTGGCGCGGTTTGCGGACATATTGGGGGAGAGCAAGATTCCCGCGCTGGATCTGGCGGGCAATCAGGATGAATTGGGGAAGTTTGTCAGCCAGCGGATGAAGGAGGATTTTGGGCCGTTTGGGTTGGATATCGTGGCGCTGGTGGTGGAGAACATCTCGCTGCCGCCGGAGGTCGAGGCGGCGATGGACAAGCGGACGTCGATGGGCGTGATCGGCAACCTCAGCGCCTACACGCAGTTTCAGGCCGCCAATGCGCTGGAGCAGGCGGCCAAGAATCCATCCGGCGGCGGGAACGCGGCGGCGGGGATGGGCATGGGGATGGGGTTTGCCATGGCCAATCAGATGGGGCAGGCGATGCAGGGTCCGCAGATGGGAGGCGCGGGGATGGCGCCGCCGCCGATTCCGGGAGGCGTGGCGTATTTCGCGGCGCTGGGCGGGCAGCAGGCGGGGCCGTTTGACATGCCGACGCTTGCGAGCAAGGTGGGCAGCGGGGAAATCGGCCGGACGACGCTGGTGTGGAAGCAGGGGATGGGGCAGTGGACGGCGGCGGAGCAGGTGGTGGAGTTGAGTAAGCTGTTTTCGAACCTTCCCCCACCGTTGCCCAAGGGATGAAACAGAAACGTGAAACGTGAAGATGTGAAACGCTAGATGGGGGGCGCGTTCAATGGCGAGCACTGACACTTCATCCGGGCAGCGGCAGTTTCCTTGCAGGCAGTGCGGGGCCAATCTGGTGTTTGAGCCGGGGCAGACCTGCCTCAAGTGTCCGTATTGCCAGACGGAAAATGAGATCGCCATCGCGGCGGCGCCGATCGAGGAGCTGGATTTTTACGCAGCGCTGGCCGATCGGTCGGCCACGCAACTGATGCAGGAGACGATTACCGTCAAATGCGTCACCTGCGGGGCCGAGTCATCGCTGTCGCCGGATGTGACATCCGATCGCTGCCCGTTCTGCGGGTCGGCGATTGTGGCCCAGGGGACCAGCTCGAAGCAGATCAAGCCCAAGTCGCTGCTGCCGTTTTATGTGAAGCGCGAGCAGGCGATGGAGTCGTTCCGCCAGTGGATTCGCTCGCTGTGGTTTGCGCCTTCGGAGCTGATCAAGTATGCCGAGGCAGGAGGGCTCAAAGGCGTCTATCTGCCCTATTGGACGTACGACAGCGAGGCCGACAGTTATTATACGGGGGAGCGCGGCGATAACTACACGGACATCGAAACCTACACGGCCTATGAGAATGGGCGGGCAGTGACGCGGACACGAACGGTGACGAAGATTCGCTGGCGGCCGGTGAGCGGGCGGGTGCAGAATTCGTTTGATGACGTGCTGGTGCTGGCCAGCCACTCGCTGCCGCAGAAATACATCGAGGAATTGGAGCCGTGGGATTTGCAGAATCTCATGCCGTATGGCGATGAGTTTCTGGCCGGTTTTGTGGCCGAGAGTTATCAGGTGGATCTGGAGCAGGGGTTTGAGCGGGCCAAGGAGATCATGGCGGGGACGATTGAGCAGACGATCCGCGCGGATATCGGCGGGGATCATCAGCGGATTCATTCGGTGAATACGACGTATCGGGAGATCACTTTCAAGCATGTGCTGCTGCCGGTGTGGATTTCGGCGTATCGGTATCGGGAGAAGGTCTATCGCTTCATGGTCAACGCCCGCACCGGCGAAGTCTGCGGGGAGAGGCCATACAGCGCCTGGAAGATCACGTTCGCGGTGCTGCTGGGATTGCTGTTGGTGGGGATCATCATCTGGTTCGTCAACAACCGGTGACGGCGGGGAGAGAAGAACCGCAGAGTGCGCAGAGAAACGCGGAGACCGCAGAGAATATTTCCTATCAATGCATTTGCTCTGCGGTCTCTGCGATCTTTGCGGTTGTCCCTATTTGAGTTTTTCTTTCCACTGCTGGAGAAGATCCAGCGCCTGGCGGGGAGAGAGATTGTCGAGATTGAGCGATCGGAGCTGATCGAGCAGTTCTTTGGACGGCTCGGCGAAGAGGTCCATCTGGTTATCATCCGCGCGGCGGCGGGAGGAGGACTGGCCGACGTGGTGGACGGCCAGTTGGCCGAGTAGTTCCTTGGCGCGGGCCAGGACGGATTTGGGGACGCCGGCCAGACGGGCCACGTGAATGCCGTAGCTGCGATCGGTGCCGCCTTCGACGATGCGGTGCAGGAAGATCACCTGATCCTGCCATTCGCGGACGGCGACGTTGAAGTTGCGCACGCCTTTGTATTGGCGGGCCAGGTCGGTCAATTCGTGATAATGCGTCGCGAAGAGGGTGCGGCAGCGCACGGCGCTGGCGATGTGCTCGGAGATGGCGAAGGCCAGGGCCAGGCCGTCGAGAGTGCTGGTTCCGCGGCCGATTTCGTCGAGGATCACCAAGCTGCGGTCGGAGGCGTTGTTGAGGATGTTGGCGGTTTCGCTCATCTCCACCATGAAGGTGGATTGGCCGCCGTGAATCTCATCGGATGCGCCGATGCGGGCGAAGAGGCGGTCGGCGATGCCGAGGGTGGCGGAGGCGGCGGGGACGTAGGGGCCGATTTGGGCGAGAAGCGTGATCAGCGCCACCTGGCGGATGTAGGTCGATTTGCCGGCCATGTTGGGGCCGGTGATCAACAGCAGCGAATCGTCCACGCCGAACTTCACGTCATTGGAGACGAACTCGGAACCGAGCTGCTGCTCGAGGACGGGGTGGCGGCCATCGACGATTTCCAGCACACGCTCGTCGGAAATTGTGGGGCGGCAGTAGCGGCGCTCCTGGGCGAGCAGGGCGAGGCCGGCGAGGCAGTCTAAACGGGCGATTCCCTCGGCCAATTCCTGAAGTTTCGGCAGATGAGGCAAAAGTGCCTGGCGGATTTGCTCGAAGAGACGCTGCTCCAGGGCGATCGATTTGTCGTGGGCGCTGAGTGCTTCTTCTTCGAAAGATCTGAGTTCCTCGGTGATGTAGCGCTCGGCGTTTTTGATGGTTTGTTTGCGGGTCCAGCTTGCGGGGACTTTGGCGCGGTGGGTGTCGGTGACTTCGATGTAGTAGCCGAAGATTTTGTTGTAGCCAACCTTCAGCGACGGGATGTTGGAGTCGGCGACGAGCTTCGATTGATACTGGGCGAGCCACTGCTGGCTGGAATCGCCGATTTGGCGAAGGCGGTCGAGCTCGGGGTCGAAGAGATCGGCAATCACGCCGCCGTCGCGGAGATGAGGCGGGGGATCGGAGCGGATGGCGCTTGAAAGGTATTTTGCCTGCTCGGTGCAGAAGGCGCGCAGGGCCAGGAGTTCGGG
>JBGPEF010000266.1:0-7611 GCA_041482675.1 Tepidisphaeraceae bacterium
CCCGACGCCCAACCCCGCCAATCGCTCGCCTCCGAGCTTCCCCTGTCGCGCGACGGCACTCCCAAACCCGAGCCGCTTGATATCCATCCGCGCAACGATCTGTCGGAAGTGCCGCAAGTGTTCATCCCGACTCTCCCGGTCACTCCCATCACCGGCGCTGAAGTCCAGGCTCTCCCTCCCCCGATGCCCCAATCGCCCCACATCGCATCCACCCGCTCCAAACCCGGCTCGATTTCCATCGGCTCCGAATCATCTTCCAATCCCATCGCATCCACCTCCATCCTCGATCAACCCATCACAAATAAACTCCCTCCTTCCTTCACCGAATCACCCTCCCCTGCTCTCCCGCCTTCCCCTCAGCTCGACATCAAGCTTCCCGAACTCTCCTCAACCACAGCCTCATCTGAATCTTTCACATCTCCCGATTTCATTGAAGCGCCCCGCCCCACCATCTCCGCCTCATCATCAGGTTCATCCACAGGCCGCGCAGCCCCCATCAAAGCCACCAACATTCCATCCACCACTTTCGACCAATGGGCCCCCCAGCAACCCGCTCTCGAAGCGATCAAACCGCGCATTCCCGACCTCACTCCCGAACCCATCCAACCGAAAGTCACCGCCGCCCTCCCCGAAGAACTCGGGCCCAAGCAAATGCTCACCGAGACGCTCATCCAGCGCTCCGATGACATTCGCAAGCCTCTCGTCGAGACGCTCGGTGGCTCCAGAGCGACCGAAGACGCCGTCGCTCGCGCCCTCGACTATCTTTCGCGCAATCAGGAATCCGACGGCCGCTGGACGCGCTTTAATTCAGACCGCAGCCCGCATCGCCGCCGGCAGGAGGCGCGCGACGTCGCCCTCACCGGCTTGGCCACGCTGGCGTTTCTCGCCTCCGACCATACCCCCGACAAACCCGGCCTCTACCAGGACACCGTACGCCTCGCCCTCAAATTCCTTCTGGAACAACAGCGCAACGACGGCAGCCTCAAAGGCGCTGGCGGCGACATGTACGATCAGGCCATCGCCACCATCGCCCTCTCCGAGGCCGCCATCATGACCCGCGACCCGGCGTATCAGCGCGCTGCTTTCAAAGGGGCGGAGTATCTGATGTGGGCCCAACATCGCCGATCCGGCGGATGGCGCTATATGCCCAACCAATCCGCCGACACCAGCGTCACCGGCTGGTCCATCATGGCTTTGCACAGCGCGGAGCAGGCCGGCTTCGACGTGCCGGCCAGTTTCCGCACCGATACGCTCCGCTGGCTGAATTCCGTCAGCTCCGGGCCAAATCGCGTCCTCGTCGGCTACCAGGATCCGCGCAAGCCCTCCGAGACCATGACGGCACAGGCCACATTCACCCGCATGCTTCTCGGCCAGCAGCTCACCTCCGACCAGATCGACGAAGTCTGTCGTTTTGTCACGCGATTCTCACCATCCGAATACGGCAAGGATTTTTACCACTGGTATTACGTATCGCTGATGCTCATGCAGACCCAGAACGATGCGTGGAAAACCTGGAACACGGCCATGACGCAGCATCTGCTCAGCCTTCAGCGCGGTGATGGTCATGCGAATGGCAGTTGGGATTCGGATGGGCTGCGCGACGACCCCGGCGGCCGGGTTTTCAGCACGGCGATGGCCACGCTCACGCTCGAGGTCTATTACCGCTATCTACCGATGTATGCAGCCCGGTCGAAGCGTTGATGACGCGACAGGTTGTCCACCAAAAAAAGAGTACCCGGCCGCTGGAGGGCGTGCGACCGGGCACCGGAGGGTAAAGTAATAGAGCAACAGGCTACCAAAACTCTGTAATCTTGTAAACACAAGAACCGCCATTTTTTTGAAGCTAGGGCAGTTTTAACGGTTGTAACGGTTTTCCGGAGAGCCGTATTTTCCCCCCCAACCTGCGCTGCTTGCCGTATTTACGGTTGGCCTTGCACCTCTGCGCTGCTCCTCACTCTTTTATATTCCGGCGGCTGCGAGAGCGAGAGGAGCCTGGACCACCAGCGCATTAACTGCACCATCAGGTACGAAAGCGGCAGCAAAAGCAGCAATGCCAACGCATAACGCCACCCCACATACACGCCAACGAAGGCGCTGTCATACGCGATCAGCCACAAAAGGCCCATCAGCATCAGCGTCTGCCCCGCCTGGCGCGGTGTGGCGCTCTTGCGCTTGATCCGCCAGGCGATGATCACAAACACCGCCGCCAATCCCAGCGGCAGCAGCAGACCCGGCCGCCATCCCAGCCCCCCCGCCGCCTCGCCGCCGCGCCCCACCCACCCCACGATCGAGATGGCCAGGATGTCGATCATCCCCCTGCCTCCCAACACCGCCCACCAATGGCTCACCGTCAGCGGCGGCCGTTTTTCCTCCCACCAGTAGGCCACGGCCGAGAGGATGCTCACGTGCGTAAACAGCAGCAGCGGATGCCACAGCAGCGGCAGCTCCGGCGCAGGGATCACCGCATGAAAAAATCGGATCAGCCCCAGTGCCAGTAACCCCACCGCCACCAGATACTTACCCGCAAAGTCATAGAACGCGATCAGGAAGGCCGTCCACAGCACCAGCACCAGGCTCATCCACCCACCCGGCGATCTTTTCGCATACAGCGCCCCCGCCACCAACGCCATCAGAAACAACAGTCCGCAGACGACGTACGCTGTCGCCAGGGCAATCCTCCCCGACGGCAATGGCCGATGGGCGGCCAGTTGCCGGTCGCGACGCCGGTCGATGATGTCGTTGAGGGTCATCCCATAGCCGTACAGCCCAATTGAAATGAGTGCCACCAGGACCGGCCGCTGCCAGTCCAGCGCCCGCAGGACCGACCCGTCCGGCCCAACTTCTCCACGGGTGGCCAGAAGCAATGTGCATAAGCTGTTCGATATGGCGGTAAAAACCAGCGCCATGCGCGTGAATTGGAGCAGCGTGAGCAACCTTTGCGATATCCGATCCAGCATCGAACCCCATTGTACCTGTAGCTCCGACTTCAGTCGCACCAACATCGCACCCCGTTGTGCCAATCCGTGCGCCTCGCCGTTAGAATGAGAGGCTCCAGATCGCCTGATCTCCATTGCGCCCCAAGGCTGGAGGATGCTCGTGAAAGATAAGCTTGACGCTATCAGAAGAATCTTAGATGAACTCGAAACCGCGCGGCCAGCCGATGAACCTTCGTTCCGGGAATCATTTCAGCTTTTCGAACTTCCCGAGGTGGTCGCAAGCGTCGTTGACTATCTACAGCCCATGCTCCGCCCGTACGAGGTGGCGATCTATTGGTATATGTTTCGTCACAGCATCGTCGCGACGGGCGATGTTCACGTCAGAGTAAGCGTTCGGGGACTCATGGAGGGTGTCGTAACTTCATTGCGTGCCGGTCGCGAAAGAAAAACCCAGGAGTCCATGACGTTGAGTTACGGTTCTGTTCAAGAGACGCTTGAGAGCCTCTGCGCAAAAGGCGCCATCTCCCTTGCCGGCGATACCAACCGTGACGGTACTCCATACCGGGTGCATCTTCCTGAGGAAATCCAGGCTTGTCGCGAAGCCATGGCGAAAGTTCAGGAGGAGCAACTCCCGACGATCGATCCAAAGCGCGAACTCGATTTTTACAACATCAAGCACAACCGCATCAAAGTCTTTGAAAGAGATGGCTACCGATGCCATTACTGTAAGAAACAGCTCACCCGATTTAGCGCGACTCTGGATCACATCCAGCCTGCCTCTGAGGGCGGCGATAACTCGTTCGATAACCTTGCGACCGCCTGCCTACGGTGTAATTCACAACGAAATAATCAGCCCCTCATGGATTATTTAATCCAAAATCAACCACCAACTACCTCTTAACATTCTGAATTACCTGACGCCAGGTTTTTGGAATGCACTCGCACCTAAATAAGGAATCCCATGACCGACCCACGAATCGACAAACTCGCCAACCTGCTCATCAACTACTCCTGCGGCCTGAAAGCCGGCGAAAAAATCCTCATCGAAGCCATCGACATCCCCCACACCTTCACCAAGGCCCTCGTCCGCGCCGCCTCCGCCGCCGGCGGCCATCCCCTCGTCCTCCTCAAATCCAACGAAGTCCTCCGCTCCCTGATGATCGCAGGCGCGGATGCCCAGTGGAACACGATTGCCGACATCGAGCGCGCCCAGATGGAAAGCGTCCAGTGCTACATCGGCGCACGCGGCAGCCCCAATGTCTCCGAGCTATCCGACGTCCCGGCCGACAAGCAGAAGCTCTACGAAGCCAACGTCTGGAAGCGCGTCCACCAGGAAATCCGCATCAAAAAAACCCGCTGGGTCGTCCTCCGCTGGCCCAGCCCCTCGATGGCCCAGATGGCCGAGATGTCGACTGAAGCCTTCGAGGATTTCTACTTCAACGTCTGCACGCTCGATTACGCAAAAATGGCCCGGGCCATGCAGCCGCTCAAACAATTGATGGAGCGCACCGATCGCGTCCGCCTCAAGGGCCCGGCCGATACCGATCTTTCCTTCTCCATCAAAGGCATCCCCGCCATTCCCTGCGACGGCAAGGTCAACATTCCCGACGGCGAAGTCTTCACCGCCCCCGTCCGCAACTCCGTCAACGGCGTCATCCACTTCAACTGCCCCAGCATCTATCGCGGCCAGACCCACAACGACATCCGCCTGGTCTTCAAGGATGGCAAAGTCGTCGAAGCCACCAGCACCAACACGGAAAAACTCAACGAGGTGTTGAATTCCGATGAAGGGGCCCGCTACATCGGCGAATTCGCCATCGGCTTCAACCCCTATGTCACCAGGCCGATGAAGGACATTCTCTTCGACGAAAAAATCGCCGGCTCGATTCATTTCACCCCCGGCCAGGCCTACGACGAAGCCAACAACGGCAACAAATCGGCCATCCATTGGGACATGGTCATGCGCCAGGACCCCGAAGTCGGCGGCGGGGAAATTTATTTCGACGACAAACTCATCCGCAAAGCCGGCCGGTTTGTAATCTCTGAACTTCAGCCCCTCAATCCGGAGAATCTTCGCTGAATCGATTCGCTAAAGGAGACCAAAGTATGCCCCACCCAAGAGAACTCCCCATGCCCCGTCCTCTGGTCAATGAGCCAAAGGCTTTTGAAATGGCCCGCGTCTGGGCCGTCGCCGGCGGAGGCCAGTACGTATCGCTTTCGACCAACGTCATCGCCGACCCCGCCTCCTGGGGCATCCTGCTGGTCAATCTCGCCAAACACGTCGCCAACGCCTACCAGCAGACCAAGGGGATCGACGCCGATCAAACTCTCACCCGTCTCAAAGCCGCCTTCGACGCTGAATGGGCCTCTCCCACTGACAAACCCATCGGCGCTGTGGTCCCCAATCCCCAAAGCGAAAACCCCAAATAGTCGCTGCGTTGTGCCACTGGCAGCTCGCTGCCAGGGCCAGCGAGCCAGCAGCCAAATCCCCTCGCGCAACAAAAAACCCGCAGGCAAGCTGCGAGTTTTTTGAAGCTTCGGAAGAAAATCCGGTGGTGCCGTGTGAGAGCGGTTCAGTCAAACCCTATTAAAAAAGTGGGTGATAGACCGAGCCGGGAGGGTTCTCCCGTCAAGCACGCCTTTCGCTTCCCGTCTCGATCGCTCTTGCGAGCGATGCCGCGGTCGTGCGGCCAGCGTGCGGCTATCCCCGAGGGTTGCTTATCGGTTTAACCAAATATTCGCTCTCAATCTCGAACATCTCAGATCATTCCGATGTGCGGATGTTATCGTCACAAATGTGACGGAGCAATGAGAAATGTACGCCGCGCATGGCACAAAAGTTCGCCTCGAAAGATTATGATTGACATTTAACTCCATGCCGCGCCGGCCAGAACCATTGTCGCTCGATCGCCGCCAGTTCCTGGCCGCCGCCATCGCCGGCGCGATGGCGAGCAATATCTTTGCCGAGGAATCCTCCCGAATTTACACCGCCGCGATCATCGGCCACACCGGCCGCGGCGATTACGGCCATGCCGTCGATCAAATTTTTACAGATCGCGACGATGTGCAACTGCTCGCCGTCGCCGACCCGGTGGCCGAAGGCCGCGCCAAGGCGATGCAGCGCAGTAAGGCCGCGCGGCAATACGAAAATTACCGCGAGATGCTCGCGAAAGAGAAACCCCAGCTCGTCGGCATTGCCCCAAGATGGACCGATCAGCGCCGGGAAATGGCGCTGGCGGCAATCGCGGCCGGTGCGCACATCTACACCGAAAAACCCTTCGCCACCGATTTGATTGAAGCCGACGAAATCCTCGCCGCCGCCGCCAAAACCAAGCGGAAAATCGCCGTCGCTCATCAGGTTCGACTCGCCCCGGCCGTTCTGCTTCTGAAGAAATCCATCGACGATGGCCTAATGGGCGATCTGCTGCAAATCGATGCCTGGGGCAAGCAGGACCAGCGCGCCGGCGGCGAAGATATGCTCGTCCTCGGCACCCATCTTTTCGATCTCATGCGATTCTTCGCCGGAAATCCGCTTTCCTGCACCGCCCGCGTGCAGGAAAAGGGTAAGGATATAACCGCCCAAAGTGGCCGTGCTGCCGGCGAGCAAATCGGTCCCATCGCCGGCGATGAAATCAACGCCCAGTTTGCATTTGGCAATTCAGTTCAAGGCACCTTCACCAGCCGCGGCAAACTCCGCCCCGTCGTTGGCCACTGGGGCCTCCTGCTCACCGGAACCAAAGGCTCCGCCCGCATTTTGATGGACATCTTCCCCAACATCTTCGTATCCAAAACCACCCCATGGGCCAAGGATGGAAAAATCGAGAAGTGGGAGCGTTTGCCCGGTGACCCGACCCTGAACGCAACTGAAATTGAAAAAGGCGCCATCCCCGCCAATCGCCGCGTCGTCGATGACTGGATCGACGCCATTCAAAAAGATCGCCAGCCGATTTGCAGCGGCCAGGCCGCCACCGCCGCCATTGAAATGGTCATGGCAGTCCATCAATCCGCCATTTCAGCTCGCCGCGTCGAATTTCCCCTGTCCGACCGCCGTCATCCTTTGGTGCAAAGATGACGGTGTGCTGAAGCACACCCTACGTGAGCGTCTTGACCATCCGAAAATGCGGCCCCGCCGTCGGAATAAAAAATTCCTCCGACACGACTTTCCACCCCTGCTTCTTATAAAAATTCAGCGCGGGCGTTCGCGCATTGCACCAAAGCTGCCGCACCGCCCCCGTCTGCCGCAGCGTTTCCTCGGCCAGTCGCAGCAGTTCCGTCCCAATTCCACCGCTTCGAAACGCCGGATCGCTCGCCATCCCGCGCAACTGCCAGGCCGGTTTCCCTTCGTACTGATTGAAATGAAAAGTCGCACACCCCACGCATTTGCCATTGGCGAACGCCGCAAAATGATGCGAGGTGGCGGCCTCATCACCATCAAAAATCGCCGCCTCGGGTGGCAATCCCTCCCGCAGCACCACATGCCGCAGCCCCAGAATGTCCGCCAGCTTCGCCGGCCCAATCCGCACCGCCACTCCCGCCACCATGATCTCCGCCATAACCCAATTTATACTGTGGAGAGCCTGTTGGATTAAGCAATGCGCGCTCCAACTCTGGCCGTCGCCGCTTTATCATGACCGTCTGCGTAGGGGCGGCGTAGGGGCGGCTTCAGCCGCCGTCG